>NZ_JAYFEQ010000449.1:0-1893 GCF_055795085.1 Phormidium sp. CCY1219
GTCGCTACCGTGGGGGAGGTGCTTTCACATGACACACTTCATGGGGTGGGCTTTCACCACCATCGACATTCAGTTGTTAAGGCCCTTTTGGAACCTTACCCTGCCCACGTTTCGGAGATTTTCCTTGACTTTTGGCAGGAACGAATCGCACCAATGATTCTGATTATAACCTATCACAGATTCCTTGTGCCTTTCATCGGGAATAGGGCGATCGCCCGTGCAAATGCTTGTCCTCGACGGAATCACCCCTCCCTCTCTCGGTGATTTGCCCCTAGGCGATTTTTTATCGTCAATTGGTGACGTTCAATTACAAATTAATAATTAGCGATAGTTGACGGATTCGCCCACTATCGGCGGCGCGCTGGCGAACTCCGTGGTGCTTCAGCAGCGTTTCCGCATTGATTTAGCTGCATTTACGACCCAGCGGATAGTTAAAGATTGGTGGAAATGGCTTGTACGGGACAAGTGGGAATGCACTGTTCGCAGACTATACAGCGCGATCGGGTAAAGTTTAGCTCAAAGGTGTCTGGATGAAGGGTTAGCGCTTCCGTGGGACATACCCCGGTGCAAAGTCCACAGTGAACGCAACTTTCTTCGTCAATTAAAATTTCGCGACTGGCGAGAGATACGGAAACATCATGCGATCGCATCCAATCAATCGCCGATTCTAACTGATCCATATCCCCCGATAATTCCACCACCAAAGTGCCAATTTGATTCGGGGCAACATGGGCGCGGATAATATTAGCCGCTACATTAAAATCCTTCGCCAACCGATAGGTAATTGGCATCTGGATCGAGCGTTTTGGGAACGTCAAAGTGACTCGTTTCTTCACGGCAAAACTCCGATAGGGTTAAATCAAGTGCAAAAGCATCTGGATTATTTCTGTATTAATTCTAAACTCGGCAATTTATCGCGCAGGTTGGGTTCCATCCGGTCTCTCTTTTACACCCCACCTGCCAATTTTCATTTCTGGCAATGCCAAAAAACTTTTCTTTAATTTTGTATTCTAGCACGATTCAGCGCGATTGACTAGGGTGGGGCAATCTCGAATCCCTCCGATTGCCCGGAAAATTCTTCAATCCCCGCCTCTCGCAGAGCGACACATGCAAGGGGTGCGCTCTCGGTGGCGCTGGGTTGAAATACAATAGAATTAGTTTGTAATAATTGGCGAGTTACTATCTGATGAGTGCAAATTTACCGGACAAATCCACCTCCTCGGTGGTCAATCAGTTGAGAAATTTATTAATCGTCCTCGCAGCAACTGTGCTGAGTGTGGCGATTTTCCTCGGATTGCGAACTGAAGCGCGCAACGTTTCCCTGACGGATTTGGCGTCGGAGTCTATGCCCCTAGAGGTGGCTCTAGAAAATGGCAATCCCACTCTAATGGAATTTTATGCCAATTGGTGTACGAGCTGTATGGCAATGGCACCAGAAATTAAGGAACTGGAACAGGAGTATGAGGGCAATGTTAATTTTGTGATGTTGAATGTGGATAATAGTAAGTGGTTGCCAGAACTGACGAAATATCGCGTGGATGGTATTCCGCATTTCGTGTTTTTGGGAAGCAATGGGGAAGCGATCGCTTCGGCGATCGGGGAAATTCCGCGCGATGTAATGGCACAGAATTTAGATGCGTTAGTCGCCGGCGAACCTTTACCTTATGCAAAAGCAACCGGTCAAAAATCTGCGATCGATAAATCGGGAACCCCTAAAAAATCAACCCCCACCGATCCGCGCAGTCACAGCGCTCAAGTGGTGAATTAATTGTCGATCGCGATCGCTTCTTCAATGGCGAGGAAGTTGTAAGGATTGTCAGGACAAGGCATTGCCTTGTCCCTACGGCAAATTCCCATCATGCCGATTTTTTGTTGAGGCAATGGGTTGACAAA
>NZ_JAYFEQ010000450.1:0-11247 GCF_055795085.1 Phormidium sp. CCY1219
GCCCTGCTTGCCGCCACGGCTTCATTATATGCGATCGCCTTTTTTTTGTCAAGTCCTCGGGAGAAAGTGGCCGCCGATTGAGACTCGTTCCCAGGAGGGTCTAGGAACGAGATAAATTGCGGCTGCGTTTACCCTACCGAGTCGTTGGCGAGTTCTAAAATCACCGGGGTATGGTCGCTGGGTTTCGGGAGTTTGCGCGGGGCGACATCGATAGTGCAGGCGATCGCGCGGTCGTACAAAGGCGGGGTTAAATAATGATGGTCGATGCGCCACCCTTTATTGCGCGGAAACGAACCGGCGCGGTAATCCCACCAGCTATAATGACCGTCAGCATCGGTGAACTTGCGAAAAGCATCCGCAAACCCTAACTCTAATACCTGACGCAGGGCGTCGCGTTCGGCGGGAGAGGCCATAATATCTTTAGGTTTGGGGATTTTGTGCAAGTCCTTATCTTCCAGGGCGATATTAAAATCGCCGCAGATGCAGATATTTGCCGTTTTGTCAAGCAGAGATTTGAGATAGTCGCGCAGGTGGGCGAGCCAATCGAGTTTGTAGGCATATTTGTCGCTACCCACAGAAGCGCCATTGGGGACGTAGAGATTGACAATGCAGATATCGCCCCACATGCCAGTGAGGACGCGCTTTTGGCTATCGAACTCAGTGGCGGGAGTACCGAGAACTGGGGAAAAGCCGGTGCTGACATCCTGTAGGGGCGATTTGCTAAAAATAGCCACCCCGTTGTAAGATTTCTGGCCGGAGATATAAAGGTGATAGCCTAACTGTTTGAAAGGCGATCGGGGAAAATCCGCATCCACCACTTTAGTTTCCTGCAAGCAGAGCACTTCAACGGGGTTTTCCTGCAACCATTCGGTTACTAGGTTTAAGCGAGAGCGAATCGAATTCACGTTCCAAGTGGCGATTTTCATCAAGGGCGCA
Source organism: Phormidium sp. CCY1219 (assembly GCF_055795085.1). NCBI lineage: Bacteria > Bacillati > Cyanobacteriota > Cyanophyceae > Oscillatoriales > Oscillatoriaceae > Phormidium > Phormidium sp. CCY1219. The sequence goes on from NZ_JAYFEQ010000450.1 coordinate 937, forward strand.
ATTGATAGAGAATTGTTGCTCATTCATTGTTGAGGCGATCGCGGGTTGCTGTCAACCCGCAATCTCTACCAAAGGCCCAAAACAAGCAACTAAATCGCACAACTCAAGCCACCGGATTTTTGACTGAAACGAATATTTTCGCTGTAGTCTACCGGGCAATCGATCACCGCCGGCACCTCTTGCTCTAGAGCTTCTTTCAGGGTGGGAATAAACGCTTCGGTGGAGTCGATGCGATAGCCTTTCAACCCCATGCTTTCGGCGAGTTTGACAAAATCGGGATTGCCGAACTTAATAAATGCTGACTCGCCGTAGTGATTTTGCTGCTTCCATTCAATCAACCCGTAACCGCCATCATTAAAAATAATCGTCACGAAAGGGGTACCCACGCGCAAAGCGGTTTCCAATTCTTGGCAGTTCATCATAAATCCGCCATCACCGGTAGCGGCGACGATTTTGCGTTCGGGATGGACTAATTTAGCGGCGATCGCGCCGGGAATGGCAATGCCCATCGCCGCGAATCCATTTGAAATCAAACAAGTATTCGGACGTTCGCAGTGATAGTGACGGGCGATCCACATTTTATGCGCGCCCACATCGGAAATCAGCACATCTTCCGGTCCCATCACTTGCCGCAAATCGTAAATCAATTTTTGCGGTTTAATCGGAAACTCGTTATCATTGGCATACTGTTCGTAATCCGCGCGGATATCGCTTCGCAATTCGCAGGCGTGGGGGGTGGGTTTGCCCTGGCGATCGCTGCGGTGCAAAATTTCCATTAAGGAATCGGAAATATCGCCTACTACTTCCACCATTGGGATGTAGCTGCGGTCGATTTCTGCGGGGGTTGCACTCACGTGAATAATCGGAATTTTCCCTTCCGGATTCCATTTTTTCGGGGAATATTCAATCAAATCGTACCCCACTGCAATCACCAAATCGGTTTTTTCAAAGGCGCAAGTGATATAATCGCGCTGCTGCAAGCCGGTGGTCCATAACGCGAGGGGATGGGTATAGGGAATCACGCCTTTGCCCATAAAGGTGTTGGTGACGGGAATTTTCAACCGGGTGGCAAATTCGGTCAGGGCGGCGGCGGAATGGGCGCGAATGGCACCATTTCCGACCAAGATTACGGGATTGCTGGCGCGAGAAATGGCTGTCGCCGCTTCGTTCAAACTTTGATAGGAGGCATAACTCTTTTCTTGATTATCTTTGTTGAGTGCATGTCCCTCCACTGGCATGGCGGCAATATTTTCCGGAACGTCGATGTGGACTGCCCCGGGTTTTTCGGTTTGTGCCCGTTTGAAGGCTTTGCGGACGATTTCGGGGGTGATGCTGGGACGGACGATTTGGGCGTTCCATTTGGTGACGGGTTTTAACATGGCCACCAAATCTAAATACTGATGGGATTCGATGTGCATTCGGTCCGTGCCCACTTGGCCGGTAATCGCCACCAGGGGGGCACCATCCAGGTTAGCATCGGCGACGCCGGTCATTAAATTGGTGGCACCCGGTCCTAAGGTGGACAGACAGACGCCGGCTTTGCCAGTCAGGCGTCCATATACATCTGCCATGAAGGCTGCGCCTTGTTCGTGGCGGGTGGTAATAAATTGAATGGAAGAGTTGCTCATGGCTTTGAGCACTTCCAGGTTTTCTTCTCCGGGCAATCCGAAGACATATTGCACGCCTTCGTTTTCCAAACATTGAACGAGCAGTTCGGCGGTGTTCATTTCGCCCATAACGATTGACCTCACATTAATTCGGGGTTGATGGTGGGTGGATCGGGGTTGCGCGTTGGTCGGAGTTGGTAAAAGATGGCTAGCCACCCCAACCCGGCGCGATCGACAAAAAAGGTTATTTCACCCACACGGTTTTGATATTCACAAATTCGTGAATGCCTTGGATGCTGAGTTCTCGTCCGTATCCGGACCGCTTGATGCCCCCAAAGGGCAAGCGGGGATCGGATTTGACTAAGCCGTTGATAAAAACGGCACCGGCTTCGAGTTCGTTAATGAAGCGATCGCGTTGGTCGGAGTTGGCGGTCCAAGCACTCGCACCCAAACCAAACGGACTGTTATTTGCCAGGGCGATCGCCTCGTCAATTCCAGAGACGCGGAATACCAGGGCCACCGGACCGAAAAATTCTTCGTCATACGCCGGCGATCCGGGGGGATTGTCCTTTAATATGGTGGGCGGGTAAAAGTTTCCGGGACGATCGCGCCATGCAGATCCGCCGACTAAAACGTTCGACCCCTTCTGGATGCAGGTTTGCACCAGTTGGTCTAAATCGTTCTGGATGTCTGGGGTCGCCAGTGGCCCGATATCGGTTTCCGGATCCATTGGGTCTCCCACGCGCAACGCTTTAAAGGACTCGGTTAAGCGTTGCTCGAATTCATCGGCGATCGCTTCGGCGAGAATAAACCGTTTGGCTGCTATACAGGATTGGCCATTATTCATGGTTCGAGCTGTAGTCGCGGTACGCACCGCTGTTTCTAGATCCGCACTTTCCATTACAATAAACGGATCGCTCCCTCCTAATTCTAAAACAGTTTTCTTGATTTGTTTCCCGGCATTTTCGGCCAAACTTGCCCCGGCAAATTCCGACCCCGTGAGTGTGGCGGCTTTCACGCGATCGTCGGCAATTATTTTTGCCACTTTGTCAGCACTTACTAACAATGTCTGGAAAGCACCATCTGGAATTCCGGCTTCCAAAAATATCTCTTCAATGTTGAGGGCGCACTGGGGAACGTTGGATGCATGTTTGAGGATACCGACATTGCCCGCCATCAGGGCCGGTGCGGCAAAACGAAACACTTGCCAAAAGGGAAAATTCCAGGGCATCACCGCCAGAATCACGCCGAGGGGTTGATAGCGCACGAAGCTAGAACTGGCATCGGTTTCGGCGGGGACGTCGGCGAGGAATTTCTCTGCATTGTCGGCATAGTAGCGACAAACCAGGGCACATTTTTCCACTTCGGCGATCGCGGAAAATAAGGTTTTCCCCATCTCTTGGGTGATGATGTTGCCAAAGCGCTGTTTGTCTTTTTCCAAAACCTCCGCTGTGGCATTCATCCATTTGGCTTTTTGGGCAAAGGGAATGCGCCGATAACTTTCAAAGGCGGTTTGCGCGGTTGCCAGTTTTTCCTCTATCTCGCGATCGCTGAGCGCCTCAAAGGTTTTTATCGTTTCTCCCGTTGCGGGATTAATTGTTGCAATAGTCATTGTCTCTGTCCCAATTACAATCTCGTGGCAATTCCTGACAAAATGCCTGCCACAATAAAAGCAGCACCGAGGAAGCCGAATAGGCCGCAATTCCCTATACTTTTAGGGTGCCCGGTTGACCTGATTTTCTCCCGGCACCATTGCGGTAGCGGGAAAATTTCCGTTCGGGGTGGGGGTGGACCACTACAAACCCTACAGGGTAAATTTTCCCTGGGGTGGTGGGCGATCGGCTACCATCGGATTGGCTTTTTTAGTCCTGTTCTGCTATTTTGTCAAATTTATGGCAGTTGAAATCTTAAATTTCGGCTATCTTTGGTCAAAATTTGTCAAGAATTGCTGTTAATCATTGGGAAGAAGCCATCCGCGCTTCCACCATTTGTCGCACCACATCTTTCATTTTCGATGTCGCCTCCCATCCGAGTTTTTCCTTTGCCTTGGCGGGGTTGGCTTTCCCGATCGCGATATCCGTGGGGCGGTACAGGCTCACATCTGTAGTTACATGGTCTTGCCAATCTAGCCCCACGCAGTCAAAGGCAGTGACGACAAATTCTTCTAAACTGTGGGTCTCGCCGGTGGCGATGACGTAATCATCGGGGTCGGGATGCTGCATCATTAAATACATCGCTTCCACATATTCCGGGGCATATCCCCAGTCCCGTTGCACGGAAATATTCCCTAAATGCAGTTTTTCCGGACTCCCTTGGGCGATGCGACAGGCGGCGGCGATGATTTTTTGGGTGACGAATCGTTCGGGCCTCAGGGGGGATTCGTGGTTATACAAGATTCCCGAACAGGCAAATAATCCGTAGGCGTCTCGGTAATTGGCGACTTCCCAAAAGGCGGTGGATTTGGCGACGGCGTAGGGACTTCGCGGGCGAAAGGGGGTGGTTTCATCGGCGCGGCGATCGCCGGTATCCCCAAAGCATTCGCTCGATCCGGCATTGTAAAATTTGATTTGGTTGCCGGTAAAGCGGATTGCTTCGAGTAAGTTGAGGGTTCCGGTTCCGATGCTTTCTAAGGTCTCTACCGGTTGGTCGAACGAGAGTCCCACCGAACTCTGTCCGGCTAAATTGTACACTTCATCGGGCTGGATTTTGGTGAGTACCTGCAAGACGCTGCGAAAGTCGGTGAGGGACATGGATTCGAGTTTGACGCGATCGCGTATTCCCAACCGCTGTAAGTTGCGAAACGATGACATTTGGGCATCCCGCGAGGTGCCGCAGACGGTGTACCCTTTCTCCAGTAAGTATCGAGCTAAATAGGATCCATCTTGCCCGGAAATTCCACAAATCAGCGCTTTTTTCATAAATTGGCTATCTCGATGTTGGTCATCCATCTAGAGTTACGCCGTGGTTAACCCTAGCTCATCCTATTTTAGAGTCCCGTAGGAGGGACAATGCCTACCTAAAGAGTTTCTTACGTTTTGACGGCTTTGCGATTTTGCTGGCGCGTACGCACTGCAGCTTTGAGGACTTTTACCCGATACGGATCCGCATCCTTGCGCCAATACAGTTTATATCCGCGCAATTCGGCGCAATGCTCTACCAAACAGTTTAACCACCCCTTGCGCCGTTTAATCGCCCGATAATCTTCAAACAATCCCCAATCTTCTTCTTGACGGGTCAGTTTGGCAAATTTTTCGTAATCGGGATAATCGGGGGTGACGCAGGCATCTTTGCCATGCAGCAGGGGCGGATTGTCATCGATATCGTAGTCGCGATAGAAGACGCGAAAGGTCTCTAGGTTAATCTGCATGCTGGTATATAATGCCGGATGCGGGTCGCTGTCAAAATCCGGACAAAATAAATAAGAAATTTGGCGCTTTTTGGTGTAGAATTTAATTAAGGTCGCTTCATCCATCCGCCCGATAATCCGACTGATAATCCCTTCATAGATTCGCAGTAAGGGGTCGAGGCTTTCTAGGGCGGAAACGTGAACCGTGAGGCTGTTGGGTTTGTGCAAGCCAATTTTACTCTCTTTGCAGCAGGTTTCGATTAAGTGCAAATCGTTTAAACTGTAAATCAGTTTTTGGGTCAGGAAGCAGATATTTTTATAGCTGCCGAAGAAGGCTTTAATATCGGTTTGGATTTCTTTGGGGAAGTGGGAAAAGGGGGTGCGTTTGATGAGGTTACTGACGGCGATGTAAGTTAGTAAATCTTGGCGACGTTTTTGCGCGATCGCCTCCCATTCTTCCGGGGAGGATACTTCAACAATGGCGTTAAAGGCGCGGCGCAAGGTGCGAAATTCGCTGCAGATTTCGGCAGCTTGCGGGAGTTCCCCTTTCACCGGGAGTCTGCCGCGATCGCTGACAAATTCCATCAAGGGGGTGAGCAATTCTCGATAGTCATCAAACTTTTTAATCACTTTCGGCACTTTTGTGCGACTGCGAAAGCGAGATGCCTTTACCCATTCGGCAGTGGCTTCGTCGCGAAACACGAAATAAATGCCTAATGCTGCCGGAATCGCTTCTACCCCTAACACACTTTCGATATAGTCCTTGAGTTCCTCTTGTTCGTAATATTTCTGAAATGTATTGCGCCGGGTAATCACGCCATCGCCGTATGCCACGCGATCGCTGCCGCGATCGTCCAATAACACCAGCGCCGCCACCACTAGGGCTTTGTGAGCTAGCGTCCAAGCTTCCTTCAGCGCCAACTCGCGTTCTTCCCGGTCTTCTATCACATTAATTACGTAGCCGAGATTCACCACATCTGCGGGGGCGAGGGGGGTATCGGGGCGATAGTAGGGGTCCCATCCCTCACTGGAATGCCCGCGTTCGGCAATCCGCTGGATATCGCCCCCATGCCCACAACCGTAATCGAAAAACGTGGTATCGCGATCGAACAAACCGGCTTCTAACGCTAGCCGCATGGGCCGCGAGAGTTCCCGACGCACGATCGCGGCGCGATGGCGTTCGATTTTGGGCAGGCTTGGGGCAGTTTGGGGCTTTTCTTGGGGATTATGTATCAATGTGTGACCTTCAATTTTGACGCCTTCTTCTGCCAAACGGTCTAACCAGCCGTTGCGGGTGCCAATCGGGCGCGATTTCTTTAACAGTCCCAGTTTGGCTTCTTGGCGCGTGAGAGTGGCAAAGAGGTCGTAAAGTGGGTAATCGGGGGTAACAAAGGCTTCTTTGCGGTGCAGAACGGGCGGATTGTCGCTGTTTTCGTAGTCGGCGTAGCTGAGTTTCCCGCTGCGTAAGTGGAGGTGGAGACTGGCTTGTAAGGCGGGATGGGGGTCGCTGTCGAAGTGGGGATAGTATAAGTAGGAGATTGTCGGTTTGTCGATGTTAAACTTGACGAGGGTTGCGCCTTCGATGCAGCCGATGTACCGACGGGCGATCGCGTCGTAGAGGCGCAGGGAGGGGTGTAGGGATGCGATCGCCCAGCGATGCACGTACAGGGCGGTGGGCAGTTTTTTGCCGATGGCGCTGGTTTCCCAGGCCCGGGCGATAAAATCCGGTTGCTTCACTTCGGCGATCGCTTCTGCAGCGCGATCGCGGGCGGTTTCCCAGTTCTCAAACGCGGCAAGTATATCTGCCGCCAGTTGCGGGCAATTTCGCACTCGGTGCCAAAATTCTGCTTCTCCTCGGGTTTCTATCTCGCAGGCACAGTATATCGTCAGGTCTTCCCGCCGGTTTTCGCGCAGTTTCTCCCACCCTTGGCGATCGCTGGCGGCAAGAACGCACTCAAAGGCATCGTCCCAACTGCCGAATTTAGCGGCTATTTCGGCTTCGGTCGCACATTCTCCGGCCACGGGCAGCCGTCCCCGTTCGGCAACAAAGTCTATCAGGGGGGTGAGGATTTCTTCGGATTCGGCAAATTCGGGCAGGGAGGTATCGAGTTCGGGAAGGTCAATGCGCGATCGCACCTGGGAGTGACGGTAAGCGAGAGATAGGTTGGGGTCGCGAAAGATAAAAAATACCCCCACATCTGCCGCCACTGCATCGACTTGTAGCGCGTCCTCGATGTAGCGTTTCAGTTCTGCCGGTTGCCAATAGTAATGTGAGGACTGTTGCGGGATGATTCCCGACTTGCTGTAGGCGATTTTCTCACGACTGCGGTCCGCGATCGCTACCGCCGCCGCGACAATCAGGGCGCGATCGCACAACTGCCATGCCTCGCGCAAAACTGCCTGACGTTCCGAGTCTGACGGGAGGGCATTGAGCTCATCGGGAAGGTAAACGAGATTGCAAGGGGTGCGATCGCGATCGCTGCCATAGTCGAGAAAGCTCGTCTCTGGGGTCAAAATCCCCCCTTCTACCGCCACGCGCAGGGGACGGGGTAGGTGGTGGTGTCCCGGGGCGTGACGGTCCGTGGGGGTTTGCATCGGGGATAGGCGAATGTTTGTCATGGTTGCAGCATCGGGCGACAACAGGAAACCACTTTTGTCATACCACATTGGCGATCGCTTTGGCGCGCCAATTTATCCGGATGACTCCATCGGTCTTTCCCTCTGCGCGATCGACCCGTCTTCACTGACAGGCTTCTTTTAAATAAACAACCACCTCATCGGCAAGGCTTTCTATCGTTTTATGGGAAATAGAAGGATCGGAAAACATAAAATTCAATGTCATTTTTTCCCGAAAGGTAGTAACAGCCACAGCAAATATTCCTCCAAACGCTCCAATCCCCGGCACAAAGCTTATTTCTTCTAATTCCAACTCGCCGTAATTACGGGGAATATTCACTCGACCCACGTTGCTCACCGCCACTGTTACCGATGATTGATTCGGTGTTGCCAGAAGCGATTCTATGATTTTGCGAAACATAAAAATCGGTTTGAACATTGCCCCATTGTCCAACCCTTTTTTCAGCTTTTGTCTCACCTCTTGCGCTAGTTCCCAAAAGTAACCATTCGGCTTGACTTGGTGAAATGCGGTTAAAGAAGAGGCCATAATTGCCAGGTCTTCCGGATTCACTGGCGGGTTTAAGTAACGGCGCAAATCTACATAATTTCTACAGACTACTCGAACGTCCCGGTCTTCTTCTCCTCGAATTTTTCGCGCTGCCGTAAATAACATCGCCGTACACAATGCCCCTTGAACCGTGGTGGTGTTTTGCCGACAATTTTGCAGGATATTTTGGGTTAATCCTGGGTCGAGTTTCCGCTGGACGATTCCCGTTTTTCTGAATTGCAGTGGCACAGTTTTTTCAAAGGGGAATGTCTCGGGTTTGTACAAGCGCTGCTTAACCTTAACTTGCAATACGAACCAAATTCCTTGCAATTTACCTCGCACGCCTTTCATCCATTTCGGCAATATTTCTTCGATTGCCTTCGGGCAGGGCAAGGGAGATATTTGCCCTGCACTGTCCCCAGTTGAGGTGATTTCCTGGCACGTTTTTAAAATTTCCGAGTGCAGGTGAATGGAGGATATGCCATCAGATATCGCATGATGAATGGTGGTGATTAAATAGCTGCTGGACTCCGGGCGATCGCCTTTCACGAACAAACATCGCAGCAATCCTTTGCTACTCTCAATTTTTTCGTTTACCTCTCCTTCCACAATTTGCTGCAATTGTTCCTCGTTAGCGACCTCTAATATCCGCAAAGGAACAGGTTGCGTTCCTTCGGTTTGAAAGTGCCACTGGTTGGCAGATTCCACAATCCGCGATTGTAGGCGCGGGTGCCGTTTTTGGATCGTATCTAACGCCTTTCTGAGAAGCGTTTCTGGTATCGTGCCTTTGATTTTACTGACGGTTGCGATATTAAAAGTGCCGCTGTAGCTATTCAAGATTTCCATTGCTTGCTCTAGGGCACCCAAGGGGCGATCGGTGGTTTTTATGGCGCTTAATTCTTTGCCATTGTTTTGGCTCATTCTCTACAGCAATTCCTGTTTTTTAGTTGGTCATTAAATTCGGCGATCGCGTCGGTTCAAAAAAGCGCGATCGCCGTTCTTTATTAGGCGGTAAATTTCTCCCGAATCGACTCGATTCGTTTGCGATTTACCCCCAAATCCGACTGCCCCAACCGGGAAGCAGACCGCAGGTGAATCGTCTGGTTTTCTGGGTCGTTGTAAAATTCCACATCATCCACAAAACCCATCAGATTGCTGCTAAACTCAGCATAGAGATAATTGTCCTCAGATTTCACTACGGTTGCATTATCGATGTCTTCGATAATCCCTTTGAGTTTGGCAAAGGCATCATCAGCAGAACCGCTATAGGTGAGGGGCGCAATTTTATGTTCTTTATCCGTATCCGGCGCTTGGCTAGAAACGCAATTGGGCGAACTCGGGCAAGCGGCAAGTTTGCCGTTTTTGACCCCAAGATTGGTAGGACGAGTTCCAGAAAAAGAGAAGATGCTCACGATGGTTATAGGTGAATTCGTTTCGGCAAAAACTGCAGGGGTCTGCCATAAGTAACAGACCATTGCTAAAATCAGCGAAATGCACAAAGTCGGCACTTTTAAGCGAGCAAAGTGGTGCATAGATTGTCGGGAATTTCAGAACGCTTCACTCATTCTACCGGGAAATGCGATCGCTGTGACATCCATCTAGCAGTATAGGCGAAAAGTCCACCCACCATCGCCTTCTCGCCCCTGCATCGCGGTGGAAACCCCCGCCCCCTTCATCCCCCCTCCTCCACCAGTGAGGGCATCGCCACTTCAATAAAATGCTCGATTTTCTTCACATTCGGATCCCCTGCCAAATAGCCGATTCCCCGATGCAGGTGCAGGCGAAACTGGGTCGCCAGGGTTTCTTTATCCGTCCCCAACCCATCTTTGTGACAACGCTGCTTTAATGCCACTAATAAAATATCGGACATTTCTCCGCCAAATACCCGCCAACTCATCTCCACATTACTATCCATCGGAATCGGTACCGGCGAGGGCGGCGAATCTTCCGCTAAAGACCGACAAAATGCCCAGCGACATAAAATATTCCACTGGTCAATTTTCGTCGCCCGCTTCAGTTTTGTCAGTTGGTCTTTGGCACTTTGCGAAACTTTTATTCGGTCGATTGGTGGTTCCATTGACGTACTTTAATCCCTCATAAAAACAACATTTAATTCATTTTCAAACTCGTTCCTAGGCTCAGCCTGGGAACGAACCTCCCGAGGCTCTGCCTCCTACTATTTTAATTGCTAGAGG
>NZ_JAYFEQ010000451.1:0-4778 GCF_055795085.1 Phormidium sp. CCY1219
TCCGGAGTTTCCCCAGTTGGTTGTTCCGGCGTTTCCCCAGTTGGTTGTTCCGGCGTTTCCCCAGTTGGTTGTTCCCCAGTTGGTTGTTCTGGCGTTTCCCCAGTTGGTTGTTCTGGCGTTTCCCCAGTTGGTTGTTCCTCACTGGGTTGTTCCGGAGTTTCCCCAGTTGGTTGTTCCTCACTGGGTTGCTCTGGGGTTTCCTGACTCGGTTGTTCCGGCGTTTCCTCGCTGGGTTGTTCTGGGGTTTCCTGACTCGGTTGTTCCTCACTGGGTTGTTCTGGGGTTTCCTCACTGGGTTGTTCCGGAGGATCGGGAGCAGTGGTAACGATATCAATATTCCCTTGCGTGTAGGTACTGGGTGGGACGGGCACCGAAAACTGTGGCGCAATGGTTTCGGAACCGCTGGTGATTGCGCCTGCAGTGCCATTTGTGGTAGAATCGCCCACAACAAACGGAGTGGTGGTACTGCCACCATGTTCGATGCGGATCGAGCCACCCAACCCGTTGCTATCCGCAGATGAGATACTGGCACTAACGCCGTCGGGGGTAGAAAAAGTACCTTGGACGCGGACAAAATTCTCGGTAGTGATGTCAATATTGCCGCCAGCGGAATCGAGGGTGCCGGTAGCGACGATATCGCCGATCGCACTCAGGGCGATCGCGCCGCCATCCGTAGCGATCGAATCCACCACCAATAAATTTGCCGAGTCGATAATCACCGGTCCGGACGCAGTGGAAATCTTGCCCACAGAAATGTTATTATTCGAGGGAGAATTAGAGGTGCTAAAAAAGGTACCCCCCGTCACCTCTGCGGGCACGGTTGCGCCAAACTCGGAGTTAGAAATCCCCGATCGCAAAATCAGCGCCGCACTACTGGTAAGAATATCTGCTTCTGGATCGGCAGAATCCGATAACGTCGTATCCGGGCCAGTGATGGTAATTTCGCCAGCAGCGATCGCCCCTCCAGCTTCCACCTTCAGCGACACCCCCGTATAATCGCCAAAAATAACATCCCCATCGGAGCGCACGATCGGGTCATAAAGACTCACAAAAGTTCCCGCTTCTCCCGCCACATTGAAAATCGAGAAATTGCCCCCCGCCGAAAAGTGAGAATCCGCCGACAGAATGCCATTGCTTACTAAAGTGATATCTCCGGCCGCTTGAAATGGAGATGCGGCAGTTGCGTGCGGCCTGCGGGGGGTGGGTTCGCCCAGACTCAGCGCCAGGATATCGATGTGGCGATTCCCCTGAATCCGGAGATTGCCGCCAGAGAACACCCGCAAGGGCGTACCGCGATCGCGCACCCGCACCGTATCCCCAGCTAGCAGACTTAAGTCCCCTTGACTGGCCAAGTCACTTTGGACTATAGTGAGATTCTCCGCCGCCGAGAGGGAAATGTGACGCGGTAAATCCCCTGGCGCGGCGCGATCGCCCCCGATCGATCCATTCGCCACCACCAAATCCCCATTCTCCACCTGCAACCCCGAACCAGTCAGCACCACATCTCCCGCCCCATTCACCGTCAGACCCCGCGCGTGACCGATATCCCGCCCGGTGAGTAATGCCGGTAAAGAAAGCGGCGTCAGCACCGTTGCAGAATCACCCCGACTCGGAAAAGGCGAAATCTCCAAACTCAGTAGATGTCCCGCTTGTGCCACCCGCACCATCCCTTCCCCTCGAACCGCAGCAACCGTAATATTTCCCCCAGGCGCACGGAGTTTGCCAGTATTAATAACCCTACCGCCAAGTAAGGTTAAATTTTCACCCGCACCCACCTCCAAATCCCCGGCATTAATAATATTTCCCGCCGAGGAAAGAGAAAAAGAAAACAGACTCGGAGTACCTACCAAAGTGGCATATTCATTCATTCCCTCGGCGTGCAACCATCCCCCCCTATCGAATCCAATTCCCGTCGCCGTCGAAGCATTAAATGACCCCGGCACGTTCAACCGCGCATCCGCCCCAAACACAATTCCGGCAGGATTGACTAAAAATAAATTAGAATTTCCCCCGCTGACTTGGATTAAACCATTAATCAACGAAGCATTTCCCCCAGTGACTCGTCCGAGGATATTTTCAATGTTTGGATTGGAGATAAAATTAGCCGTTTGCCCCTTGTGCAATTCAAACTGTTCGAAACTGTGGAACAGATTGGCGCGATCGCCGGAGGTTTGTCCCCCTTGAATGTGAAAAACTTCCCCCGCCGGCGTAACTACCGTGTCAGTTCCATCCGCCGCCGGCACGATCGGTTGCGCCTGAGTCCGTTCCGCAAACAGCAGGGGCGCAATCCACAGGGGAAACAGCCACCAGCGGTGAAAACCCGTTATTTTTTTTTCTGAAAAAAGTAATTTCATAAAAGATTTGCGATCGCAGTAAATATATGGACAATTAATCGATAGCGGTGGTGATAGTTGTTCTATCGCATTTGTCGTTTGTGACGAACAGACCCAGGCAAAAATTGTCATTTTCGCCCTTCCATCCCTCATTTTCCGACTCCCGCAAAGGCATCAGTTCCCATCCACCACCTCCCTACCATCAGTGAACAAAATAATTTTCACCCTTGTTTACTCCCGAAAAAAACCCCCTCCAACCCCGGAAAATCTGAGTTAAACGGGAGGAGTGGTTTCGCCCGGGTGGAGTCTCCCCTTTTCATCTAGGGGCGATAGTAGGCATAGTATCCGCTTTTTTTATTAGAATGTAGGAAAAATACCACACCCTGACAGTTCGGATAAATTTTAACATATTTTTCTGGCGAATGCCGAATGACAAAAACGAGATAAGGGTTAAACTAAACGCAATGAATCTTTGAAAATATTCTCTAACTTTGGGAATAGATAAGTAGGAAATTACGGGCTATTGGGTCGATGTTTTTTCACCCAAATGCAGTAAATCCCCGCCACTTTATACCTAAAGATAGAGGCAAGAAAGAATAAAATTTGTTAAGAAATCCGGTGGGAGCGGCATGTTTGGCGGGAAATCCCCTTGGGCAATGGCATTGCAGAAGCTATCTTAGAAGTGGCATTATTGATTGCACCTAGTCCCTGACGCCATGCTCGAATCTGGTTCCCTACTGAACAAGCGCTATAAACTCCAACGCCAGCTCAGCGATCGACCGGTGCGTCAAACCTGGCTGGCGGAGGACCTGCAGGCTCATCAGTCTGTAGTGGTGAAGCTATTAGCATTTGGTGGTCCGATGCAGTGGGAAGATCTGAAGTTGTTCGAGCGCGAGGCACAGGTCCTCGAGCAGTTAAATCATCCGCAAATTCCCACCTATCGGGATTATTTTTCCGTAGACGAGCAGACCCTGTGGTTTGCTCTGGTTCAGGAATACATTCCCGGATCCACCCTCAAGGAATTGCTCGATCGCGGCTCCCAGTTTAGCCCGGAACAACTGTGCTGCATCGCCCGGGAAGTGCTGCAAATCCTCACCTATCTGCACCAACGCCGCCCCCAAGTGCTGCACCGGGATATCAAACCGAGCAACTTACTCTGGGGAGAAGACGATCGCGTGCATCTGATTGATTTTGGGGCCGTGCAAAATCGCACCATCAACCCAGGGGGCACCTTTACCGTCGTCGGTACCTACGGTTACACCCCCCTGGAACAATTTGGAGGTCAGGCGGTGCCCGCCTCGGATCTGTACGCCCTAGGAGCCAGTTTGATTCACTTACTCACCGCCGTACCCCCAGCAGAATTACCCCAGCGGGAAATGCGGATCCAATGGGTCCACAGCGTCAGTGCCAACCTCACCCCGGAATTCCAGGAGTGGATCGATCGCCTCACCGATCCCGCCCTCGAACGACGCTTCGCCAGTGCCAACCACGCCTTAGAAGCCCTCGACGCCCTCCAAACCTGTCCCGAAACCTCCCCCCCGGTGGCCCTCGCCCAACCCCACCTGCCCTCGGTTCACCTGTACAAATCCCCCGATCGCCTCGCCATCGAAATCCCCTCCCCCCTCGAACTCACCTTTTTACAACCGATCGCCACCGGCATTAAAGGCTTATTCGGCGCGTTAGTCCACCCCTTTACCTCCCTCTTCCACAGCTTTTCCCTCGCCGAACCCCCCGTACAAGTCAGCATCGCGATCGCCACCCTCGGTGTATTTCTTGCCCTCTCCCGCTTTGTCCCCTATTTCCTCTATTCCTTTGGCGCGATCGCCTCGCGACTCCTGCTGTTGCTGTTTTCCCTCCCCTTCGTCCTCCTCCCCTTATTGATGCCCTTGCTGCTGATTTTAATCCTCCTTTGGTCCATCCGAGGCGGCGATTTTTTCGAGCGCACCCACATTTGTTTCGACAGCAAAAATTTTGAAATCGAACGGCGGCATTTTGGCTCGAGCGGCTACGAAACCAAACGGGGAGAAACCCCCCAAATTAAAGAAATTTCTGTGGGCAAATACGAATACAATAATCGCGTTTATAGTGGAATTGTGATTACCGTAAAAGCCAAATGGGCTATCTTTTCCCGTTCTAAAAAATATGTCTTCGGACAGCAGTTGCCAGAACCAGAGTTACTCGCCTTAGCCCAAGAGATTCGCCACTGGTTGCAATTGAGTTAAGCATCAATCTTTCCCTATTATCCCACGTTAGGCGTAAGCCTCGGGAGGCAATGGTATTCTGCGACAGGGTTTTTCCCGGGATTTAAGCTATAATTAAAACACTGCGATCGCCAGTAAAGTCTCTGCACCCGCTTTAGAAACATCCGCCGTCAGGGACTCCGTAGAAACCAACCCCATGTCTAAAGCCAGGGGCTTGTACTTCTAACCACCTGACCAGCCTAAA
>NZ_JAYFEQ010000452.1:0-6328 GCF_055795085.1 Phormidium sp. CCY1219
CATTTTCCGACAATTGGGGCGATTCAGACGAATCGATTAGCCGCAGCTTAGGTGCAGGGACTTATTATGTTGGAGTTTTTCCCTACCGCACAACAAGATATAACACGAAATACACGTTAAGGCTGATTGCTGATGGCGGAACTACAGCTCAAAGTCCAAGCGCAATTAACCTCGGTGACAGTGCGATCGCATCTTTTAAAAACGACCCCCTGACGGATAGCGGCAATTTGAATGAAGCCAATTTGTCAGCAATTGAAACCTTCACTCCGACTGCTAATCTTGACCCGGGGAATGGCTTAATTAACACCGTAGCTGGCGATTTACCAGATGTCGCGACTGTGGATATTGTAGGAGTGGAAGCGGAGTTGAGCAACATTTTCAGCCCAAACGGGGCGAGTGTTAATCCCAGCAATTCGTTAAGTTTTGTATAGAAAAAATACAAGTGGTGTCCGAGGGGACATTTTTCTGGAAAATCGGATAAACTGCAATTCACCGGGTTCTCCTGTAGCAGGAGAAATCCGGTTATTTCTCTCTCGGGCGTCGGTTCACAGAGACGGGGACTAAAGTCCCCGCCTCATAGATCAAGTCGTCTAAAGACGACTGGAATATGTTACAATTCCCAGACGGGGACTAAAGTCCCCGCCTCATAGCTCAAGTCGTCTAAAGACGACTGGAATATGTGACAGAAAATTGGCAAATATTGCTTGTTTTTCTCTCGTTTCTCTGGGTTATAGGCTCTAGCATAGGCACCCTCCCTCCCGGTGAATATGGCGGTAGAGTTTGCACCTTGGCTGATATCCAGTGGCGTTGAATGCGGTGCGTTTGATGCGTGTTAAATTGGCAAGCGTTACGAATTAAATTGGAGATAAAAATAGAGATTTATGGACAATCGATGGGAGATAAAGTGATGAAATGGCGAAGCGCGATCGCAATTTTGCCCCTATTATCCAGCGCGATCGCCCTGCGACTCTCCCGCGCTCAAATTTTTGACTTACTTACTCTAGTAAAATTGAAAGCAATTCATCCCGGAGAATAGTCAGCCCGTAGTCGATCGCATTATTAACTGTCGATTTCATCAAACAAAAAAAACTCTAACAATTGTAAAATTTCTTAAAAAAAAGTAAATTTTGGTGTAATTTAAACCCACAAACTATTCGCCTTTTCATGCCCAAATAAAGTTCATTTTTAAGGGTACAAATTTTATTTACGATACTTTTCTATTTTTGGCGAATTTAGTAAGTTAAATGTTCTCGCTAATTGTGGCCTTAAGGCGAGAATGCACTCTCGGCGATCGCCCCTTCTGTGACTTCACCAATTTTCTACCCCTTTCAAGGACAAGGGCTGGAGGCAAAAACGAGGTTTTTCGCCAACCTAGTTTTGCTATAATTACTACATAATGTTGACAATCAAGAGAAACAAAATGAAAACCAAGAACAGAAAACTGGCGTTTTTTGTTTTGATTATGCTCGGAATGGCTGTGGCTTGTCCCCTTTGTCCGGGCGTCAATGTGGTAGACTCTCACCCCAACGCTTCCCTCCCCGGGGGATTTAGCGGACAATAAGCCACTGCGGCGATCGCCCTTTCTCGAGTTCTGCGATCGCCCATTCATCCCAATTCATTGGCTAACTTGACCACAAGACCACCAAATTTACTCAACGCGGCTTTCTCCTAAAACGTTCTTTGCGTGAAGGTTAAATTCTACTAGAATATTTTTATTTTTCAACCCATTGAGGCAATCTTTACTCTTGAATAAGAGTTGCTTATTTCCTTCAAGTGTGGACTGGTTTAAACATAGGGTAATCTAGTAAAAATGAATTGATGAGGGCAAAGTATGCCGATGCCAAAAAAGTCGAGAAAAGCCTGCTTAAACTGTGGAAAACCAACCAAAAGAACGGTGGATACATATTGCGATCGAGCCTGTCATAACGAACATAAATACAAGGTGTATATTGCCGCTTGGTTAGCGGGGGAAGAAAGTGGTGGCAAAAAACACGGGAATGTGTCTAATTATGTGAAGAGGTATTTAGTTGAGCAATATGGTGAAAAATGTTCTATCTGTGGGTGGTGTGCAGTCAATCCCCATACCGGGAAAATTCCGGTGGAAGTAGACCATATCGATGGCAACTGGCAAAACAACTCCCCCGACAACCTGCGTCTGTTGTGCCCGAATTGCCATTCGCTAACAGCAACCTACAAAGCACGCAATAAAGGAAAAGGTCGGAATTGGCGTCGGTTTCAGTAACTCGTATAATATGAGGACAGGCAGTGACGCCCTGATGAATTGGCGTGCCTAATTCACCTATCTTCATCCCCAGAAGTCCTCCGCAGTGGGGATTACAACCCACTCCAGAGGCGATCGCTAATTTAAGATCGGGTCAATTCTCATGCATAGGGTTGCCAAGGTGACGCTGCATCTGTTATAGTGGCTTGTAATGCTGGTGTAGCTCAGCTGGTAGAGCAACGCACTTGTAATGCGTGGGGCGCAGGTTCAAATCCTGTCACCAGCTTTATTTCAGCCTCTCAGGTCACTTGCCGAACTGTAGCCGATCGCGGCTCTCTGCGGTGAAATTGGAGCCAATTTTTCGGTTTTCTGCCCTCTGCCGTAGGTCTGTGACTTCCCCATCCGTTCCCTCAGATTAACACCTGACAATTCTTTTGGGGTCAACGCTTCCACGGAGGTTACAGATTGACAACAGGATAAAAAGCAGTCGGCGGTTCGCGAAACAGGTTGCGCCGACAACAGCGCAGGGGCGATTCCCCGGGAGTTGCAAACGCAGACAGCGATCGTGTGTGGTAATATGGAGCGATTTGCCCCAAATCTGCGCTTAGTGGAGAACGAGACCCTCCTGTCCTTGAAACTGGCTAGAGAGACATGCTCGCGAGTATAGCTCATCAGCGATCGCTCCTTTGCTCAAATTAGCAATATGCAACTTATGGCTTGACAAAATCGGAAAAATATGGTAATAAATCCCGATCGACGAAATTGGGGTCAGGGAATTCCCCAACCCCAGGAAAGAAGGGACTAAAACTCGATAGTCAGCGGTGCGCGGGGGAAGGGAATCACATCGCGGATATTTGCCATGCCCGTCATAAACTGCACCAGACGCTCGAATCCCAACCCGAAACCGGCATGTTCCACGGTTCCGTAGCGGCGCAAGTCCATATACCACCAATAATTGTCGATGTCAAGACCTTGGGCTTTAATTCGCCGTTCCAGGACATCCAGGCGTTCTTCCCGCTGGGAACCGCCCACAATTTCGCCAATTTTCGGTGCGAGGATATCCATCGCCGCCACAGTTTTCTCATCATCGTTCAAGCGCATGTAGAACGCCTTAATCCCGATGGGATAATCCGTAACGATAACCGGTTTTTTAAAGTATTTCTCAGCCAGATAGCGTTCGTGTTCCGACTGCAAATCCAGTCCCCATTCCACCGGGAACTCGAATTTTTTGTTAGACTTTTCCAACAATTCGACCGCCTTCGTATAAGAAATCCGCTCGAACTGGTTGTTAATAATATTGTCAGCGGTTTCCAACACCGTCTTATCGATCCGCTTATTGAAGAATTCCATATCCTCCGGACAATTCTCCAACACAGATTTAAAGACATACTTCAAGAACGCCTCAGCCAAATCCATATCCCCGGTCAAGTCGCAGAACGCCATTTCCGGTTCCACCATCCAAAACTCAGCCAAATGGCGAGAAGTGTTGGAGTTTTCCGCGCGAAACGTCGGCCCAAACGTGTAGACATTGCTAAACGCCATCGCCATCACTTCCGCTTCCAACTGACCGCTCACCGTCAAGTAAGCCGGTTTGCCAAAAAAGTCCTGAGAGTAATCCACATCATCGCTATCCAAGCGCGGCACATCCTTAAGATTGAGACTCGTTACCGCCAACATTTCCCCCGCCCCTTCGCAGTCGCTGGCGGTGATAATGGGGGTATGAACCCAGAGAAAGCCGCGTTCTTGGAAAAACTGGTGAATGGCGTTAGCGACGGCGTTGCGAACCCGGAACACCGCACCCAGGGTATTGGTGCGACCGCGCAGATGACCGATCGCCCGTAAAAACTCAAACGAGTGACGTTTTTTCTGGAGGGGATAGGTTTCCGGATCCGAATCGCCAAACACCTTAATCTCAGAGGCTTTCAGTTCGATCCGCTGTCCTTTCGCTGGGGATTCCACCAGCACTCCAGACACTTGCACCGACGCGCCGGTGTTGGATTGTTTGAGGACATTCTCGTACTCGGGCAAGTCTTTATCGAGGACAACTTGCAGGTTTGCCATTGAGGAGCCATCATTGACTTCCATGAAGGCAAACTCTTTCAGTTCTCGTTTAGTGCGAATCCACCCTTGAACCATGATGGACTCATCGGGTTGACCGCTTCGCAAAATTTCAGCAATCCGTCGTTTCATTAGATGAGGTTGAGATGTTAAGTCACAGTTATTAACGAAAGAGCCAAAGGGTCGATTGAAATAAGCATCAACCTTCAACTGGCACAGGCTTTCAATACCCAGCCTACAATAATGCCGAGGCCACCAAAGCGAACCGCTTGCCAAAAGGGTTCTTTGAGGCTGCTCAGGGAGAATAATTCGCTTTCCAGGTTGAGTTCGAGAGTTTCGAGTTGGGATTGGATTTGGCGCAGTTCTTCTTTGAGTTCCGGGAGGCGGGAGGGGTTGGAACCGCGATTTTGACGCAGTTCCCGGCGTAGGTTCTCGCGTCGATGCTCGAGTTGTTGCTGCTGCTGACGATCGCGCCGCACTTGAGCCAAGCGTTCTTGGAGGGAAACGAGCGATCGCTGAGCGTCTTGGATACCCGCATCGAGTTCCGCCAAATCGCTCATCGAGCCATCATTGGTGGAGCGATCGTTGGGAGAAGGGGGGGAAGGTTCTGGAGGGGAAGTCATCCGGAAAACAGAAAAATCGATACATTAAGAATGAGAGACATTGGTTAAATTTATTTTGGCATCATGGCTAATCCCACTCCCACACCCCCAAAAACGAGTTCTGGTTTGCACAGTCCCACCTCTGCGAAATTGCAGGAATTTAGCACCCTGGAATTAGCGCAAGCATTAGCAGAGCGAGTGACGCTGATGGAAACAGATTGGCATCGATTGAAGTCGAATCGGAAAGTGCGTGCCACAGAGCAAGCGGCCACCGCGTTGGTGTTTTTGCTAAAAAACAACCCCGAGGAAGCCTTGCTGAGGCTACAGCAGGCCACCGGGTGGCTCGATCGCTCCCTGAGTGCGCCGCCTTGTCCGACTCATGGTGCGCCGAAGGAAAAATAGTGCAGTTAGCTGAGAATTGCTAGGCAATTTTGGGTAAAGCTAACAGTGGCGCGGTGGGAAGTAACGGATTGGAGGCTTAGCCTCTCCGTGCTTTCCCCGCTTCCGAGCCGATTTTACCCAGGCTGGGCTTATTGAACCAACGGTAAGCGATAGGTATTATTAAAGTGTTTGCAAAGTTTTAGTTCTCTCGTGTTATCATTCCAATCCACTCGGTCGAAGATTTGGTGTAAAATAAATAACCCTCTCCCACATTCTCCCTCCTCATGGGGGATCTTCTCCCGAGGGTTGTCATTGCAAGCACAAGCGCAGGTAAAACCATTGCCTTGGTCTGAGATGACCCACCAATATTCCTCGGAACTGGCATAAAAACGAACCACAACGGTTTTACTCGGATCTAATTGATTTCCATGTTTAGCCGCATTAACTAACGCTTCCTGAAGTCCCAGTCTAATTTCCGCGTGCCATTGGCGTGGAATTTCTGCTAGTAGCAGATCCAGGATTGGGCAAAGATAGAGCGTGGAAGCAAAACTGATCGTGTTCCAAGTGCGCCCTACTGTTGGACGAGGTGAAATAGCAATCACTGAAAAAACCCCGCAGCTTTGATAAAGATAGACATTAAGTTTGTGAAAGTAATGACCCTGAAGACACCCTACTGGTCATGTTGTACCCAAACTCGAGTCAGTCAAAAATTTGCATGAAAGCGCTCGGAGTCGATCGCGCAGGCGTCAGAAATCACCGATGCATATCCACCAGCAACTTGCCAATAGAGGTTTATTTGATAGTCAAGCATTGGAATCTACCTGGCAGGTACAAGGAGTGCAAAATTAAGCCATTGGGACTGACCGTCAAGGGGGGCATGAAAACCCCAGTCAATGCAGTTAGGTGGTGGGTTTAAACCACCGCAAGCTGTTCGCGGTATTTTTCCGGGCCAAATGTGACAAATCATGGTTATGACCTGAATCACTAATTAGTTAAACTAAGCAATTCCGTCACCAGAACTACTCGTCTTCAAAACCGGACTTGAGACTTTCACCTCATCCGGGGA
>NZ_JAYFEQ010000453.1:0-7960 GCF_055795085.1 Phormidium sp. CCY1219
CGTAGGGCTTAGGCTGGTCAGCTACCTAAAGTCAGGGGCTAGAAGCCCCGTCTCTTTAGAGCGGGGTGCTGACAAGTATTTATCTCTGATATCTTGGCCGATCGATTTTAACGAATTAACCTCAAATAAGTCTGCTCAATGACCCCTTTCGAGCTGGGACAGGCTGATTCGCTCACCCCGGCGATCGACGAGTTGGGATCGTTGAACCCTTGCCTCCCGCTGCAAAGGCACTCACGGCGAGACGAGACTTTTACCTCCCGGCGGGCTTTTCTAGTTTCTCTTATCCCCCTCCTTAAAGCAAGTGATGCCTGGATTGAGCTTTCTTCTGCCCCCTGCTCACCTGCATCCCCCTATGGGTGGAAACTAAGAATTGAGAACGAAAAACTTTGTTAATTCTTAATTCTTAATTCCCGCCGGCGCTTTACCCGGCTTCCGCCGTCATGGACTCGGTAAGGGCGCGAATTTTTAGCTCTCCATAGAATTTTTCTTGGACTAATTCGACTTTCGACTGGGCCGAGAGCATCAGCAGGGCGGAGAAGACTCCCACGCGATCGTGATGTTTGAGATGGCTGGGGGCGGGTTTGGACTCCCGGGTGCCAGATTTCCATCGTTCGAGCAAGGATTCGAGTTCGAGCCAATTGCGATCGCTGCCCACTTCTTGGGCGTAAGCGAGTAAAAATTGTTCGAGTCGGGCGGCAATTTCGGAGAGATTTTCTTGTTCGGCAAGTTCGGTGAGGGCGCGCACGGTGCTGGCGGGCGATCGCGTCCCTTTGTGCCGTTTGCTGCGACGGCGCGGTTGGTTTTCCATCGCCATCGACATCAGTTGCAGTTGCTCGATCAACTCTTGCAGGGTGACGCGCCGTTTTTTCGGCGTCGGTGCCACGGCGCGCCGTTTCAACTGTAGTTCGAGCTGTTTGGGGAGGGTCGGATCGTTCATCTCGTCCGCCTCATCCACCAGTTCCTCGGTTTCCTCTTCCGCCGTTTCTGCTTCATCCATTAAGGATTCCGATCGCGCCAGGGCGTCAGCTTTCAGCAAAACCAGCATCGAGGCATATAAAAAGGCTTGTCCGGATTCGGACAATGCGGCTTCTCGCTGTACCTGTCCGGCTTCATGCACTTGCACCAGTCGGCTGAGATAGCGATCGATGACATCGATAACTTGCACGTCCCAGGGGTCGATTTCTCCCTGTTTGGCTAGGTCTATTAAAAGTGCGATCGCATTTTGCGCTAAAGAACCACTCATAAGGATTTTTGGGGTTGGAGTTTTGGGTTTAATGGGATTGGCAGTAGAATCTCATCAAATGCTGTTAATTCTCAAGGATAGTTCATCCAATTCTCTAGCCTGCCTGCCACTGGATCCAAACCAGGGGAATTTTTTCCCGGGTCTCGAACCGGCGTTGCGGTTGAACTGCGGACCGATCGCCCCACAGGATCGCCAAAACCGCGCTTTAATCCCGCAGCACGTATCCGACGCCCCGCACGGTTTGGATCAGGCGCTTTTCGTTCTCGGCTTCGAGTTTCAGTCGCAGGTAACGAATATAGACTTCGATAATATTGGAGTCGCCCATAAAGTCGTACCCCCAAACATTTTCCAGGATTTGGTCCCGTTTTAGCACTTGTCGGGGGTGGGAAATCAGGTATTCGAGCAAGTCGAATTCTTTGGCGGTGAGTTCCACGGCGCGATCGCCGCGAAACACTTCCCGGGTGCGTCGGTTCAAACTCAAATCGGCAAATTGTCTTTCGTCGGGGTCGATTTCGGTGGTCCGTCGCAGGTGCGCCCGCACCCGCGCTAACAGTTCTTCCACGCTAAAGGGTTTGACTACATAATCGTCGGCCCCGGCGTCTAATCCCGCCACGCGATCGCTGACATCATCTTTGGCGGTTAATAAAATCACCGGCACCATATTCCCGGTGGCCCGCAATCGACGACACAGTTCTAATCCGGAAATCCCTGGGAGCATCCAATCGAGCACGATTAAATCTGGATTCGATTCTCGCGCCGCGCTCAGTCCCGCTAACCCATCATAGGCAACGCTGACTTGGTAGCCTTCGTATTTCAGCTCTAGCTCGATAAACTGAGCCAGTTTCACTTCATCTTCAATGACTAGGATATTCGCATTCATGGGCTTTTTTTAGCATTAAGATTTTTGATTTTTGATTTTAGGCGCGATCGCCCCGGGATGCGGTTTCGTTTTCCAGTCTTTCCCGATTGTTAATTGGTGATTGGTTATTTTTTTCCAGAGTGCCCCACTTCCTCAAACCGATGGGGGCGTGATTTTCTATGCCGAGAGTGTTTTTGCCCCTTGTGCAAACAGGAAGCGAGATGTAAAAACAGCAATCTAGCCCCCTCGGGTTAAGATAATGAGGGTTATCGTTTGCCAATTCACAACTTCCTCGAATTTAGGGGGGAAAGCCCTGCGAACCATCGAGTTCAACCCCTTGGTGGGGGGTAGGGTTCCGCGAACCGTCACCTAAAGAGGGGGATGGAAGCAGCACCCGTAGCGAAAAGCCGATAAAATCGTATCCGGGTCAGTCGTTTGACGAACAAATCACTCGTCTGTCCGGGAAAATTGTCCAGTCAAAACAAGGGTATAAAGCATGAGTCCTGTTGTTAAAGTTGTTCAACCCGTTGGCCTTTTAGATCGGACGAAGGTTGGTCAATTTGAGCAAGAGATTAGCGACTGTCTTGCAGAGGGAGCCGATATTATTTTAATCGATTTCCAAGATGTTAGCTTTATGGACAGTTCGGGATTGGGGGCAATTGTTGCTGCCATTAAAACCGTTCAAGCCTCTGGGGGCAAGTTATATATCTGTTCGATTAACAACCAAGTCAAAATGTTACTGGAGTTAGCCGGTTTGGATAAAGTAATGAGAATTTTTGAAGACCGAGAGGAATTTGAAAAAGAGGTGTTGTCCAAAACGGATTAAGACTCGCCGATCGCGCTAAAGCGGTTTTGAACAGGGAGAGTCAGGGGGAGACAGAATAGAGAAGAGCGATGGCGATCGCTTGTAGAGAAGCTGCATTTATCCCGTGACGCGGATCGACGATCCGCTTCGGACAGAGTTGCTGAGTGCAAAGCATCCCCAAACCAGAAGACCTCCAGAGTTTACCCGAGGGTGAAAACCGCCATCCCATCGCTCTTTTTACCTGGCGTTGTTAAGTTTGAAACTTCACCTGTAACAGAGAGACATCATCATTAAACGTATCGCGATCGCTGCGTTGGCGAACCGCTTGGAGAACCTGTTCCAAACTGAGGGAATAGTTTTGATGATAGTCAGTTAAAAGCTGGATAAAGTTTTCCAGACTCCACATATTGCCATCGGGGGTATTAATCTCGTAAATGCCATCGCTAAAAATGTAGAGGGTACTCCAGGAATCGATAGAGCAGGATGCATTGGAATATTCCACCGTAGGAAACATGCCAATCGGCAAACAAATTTCATTTCTGAGTTGTTCCACGTGAAGAGTACCGGGGGAATGACCCGAGATTAAAATAGCGGGTGGATGTCCGGCGCAGGAATAAACCAACTGACGAGTGCATTGATTATAAACCCCATACCAAATGGTGAAATACATATTGCGCTGACGTTCCATTTGGATGGCTTGATTAAGTGCAGTCAGCACTTGACAAGGTTGATAGAAATCGGTGTTGGGCAGAAAGCGCGATCGCAGTAAATTCAACACCGAAACCGAGAGCAAAGCCGCGCGGGAACCATGCCCGGAAACATCGAGCAAATAAATCGCCAAATGGTCATTATCGAGCCAATAGTAATCGAAACAATCCCCGCCCAATTGTTGAGAGGGAATAAAGCGCGAATCAATAGTTACCGCGTCATTCATCGGCAAAGGGAGGAGCGATCGCACGTATTCTGCCGCCTCAGCCAACTCCGCCTGTAGTGCCGCTTCAGCGCGCTTGCGTTCGGTAATATCGATCCCGACAAACACCGCCGCCTGGTCTTCCAACCATTTTTTCGCAATCACCAAATCGCTGCGAAACGCCCCATTTACCTCCGAGTCAATTTCTATGGAAGCTTCCTCAGATTGGTTAGCAAAAAATTCGCGCACGAACTGGCCGAATTTAGACTGACGGAAGCCCACTTCGCGACCGACAAAATGGCCCGGAGGTAAATTATAAGTAGCGGACAAATGGCGATTGACGCCTAAATAGTGAAAATCGGAACTAATCAGAGAAACGGTGCCAGGTACGGCATCCAAAACCGCTTGCAATTGATTGCGAGCCATTTGCACGGTTTCTTCGGCTTGTTTGCTGCGGGTCAAATCTTGCACCGACCCTTCATACCCGATGACTTGCCCGCGAGAGTCCACCAAGGGTCGCATGGTTTCTAGCACCCACAGCAGGCTACCATCTTGGCGTTTGACTTCCACTTCGGCGACGCTATTGCCGTTTTCTTGGAGCTGACGCTGACACTGGCCCCAGCGATCGCCATTGAGATAAACCCCCGAGATATGGTTTACCCTCGCAACGAATTCGGCGGGGGAGTCATAGCCGTAAATATTGGCCAACGCTGGGTTAACCTGGGTGTAGCGTCCGGACAAATCGAGCTGGAACAGTCCGAGAGAGAGCTTTTCAAAGAGTTGCCGATATTGAAATTGGGTTTCTTTTTCCGAGGTAATATTGCGAAAAATGCCGATCGCGCAGTGAGGTTGAGCGCCCTCCCATTGGCAAGAGAAATAGCCCTCCACCCAGAGGCGATCGCCGGTTTTGGAGAGCAAAATCAGTTCTTCGGTGGGGACAGATTCGCCCGAGGCGAGGGTTTCGAGCAGCCGAGTGGCGGTTTCGGTGGATTCGGGAGCGAGGATATCCCACAGGCGCAGGTTTGGGAGTTCGGCGGTGGAATAGCCCAGGTGGTGAAGCCAAGATTTGTTGACATAAAGCAGACGGTGGTCGCACAGATCCACCGTCTGCACTAAATCGTGGGTGCGATCGAGAAAATCCGGCAACGGAGGGTGATGCGGTTGTGGCATTTGCAGGCGGTGCAGTTCCAGGAGGGGCAAGATCTGACCGGCGAGGGTTTGCAGGGCGTCGATCTGGGCGGGGGTCAGATTCCGCGCCACGGAATCCATGACGAATAAGATACCCACCACCGACCCATCGGCGGCGATCGCCGGGGCACCTGCAAACCCTTGAATTGGCTTTGCATCGGGGAGTGAGGGATGGCTGGTAAATCGTTCGTCTTGGCTGATATCTCGAACCACGATCGCTTGCCGTTCTCGAATCACCGGCAGGCAAAACGACCAAGCGCCATCGCCCTCCCCCGGGAGCCAGCCTATTTGGGAGGAGATCGCCCCTTGGTGTTCGTCGAGCAAGGCGATCGCGGCAATCGGGGTTTCACACAGTTGCGCGGCGAGGCGAGTGAGTTGTTCTAATGCGACGTCCATCTGGGAGGAGCGCCTTTCATCTCGGCACAGAGCTTGCATTCTGAGACCTTTTTCATGGGGAAATGGTGCTATCATCGTGGCAACGCGAACGGCGGTTAAGGTACGGATAATTTTACCCTTGTCTCCTTCCTCGGCGATCGAGAAGGAGCGCAGAATTCACAGTGCAATAACGAGCGGAACGCTTATCTAAATTTTTTTTCGCATTACCAGGCAATTTCGATTCTCGGCGGTTCGCTTATAACACAGCTCATCGGTCAGTTGATGCATAAAAATCAATCCCCGACCGCCTTCTCGATCCATTTCATTCACCTCTGACTTTTCATAGCGGGACTTGAGTTTGGCTTCGAGGTCGAACGGGGATCCATAATCCCAGATTAAAATTTCCAGATAATCGGCGTAAACATTTACCTCGATCTCGATGGGGGTGCTTTCGGGCAAGTCGTGATGAGCGTGGCGCACTGCATTGGTGAACCCTTCGGCTAAGGCGGTTTGATACTGCCACCACCGATCGCGGGGAAGCAAGGAGTAAATTTCATCCTCTAACCACTGCAACACATCGGCTAAGGCATAGAGATCGCTGCGGACTTCCAGGCGCGATCGCTTGATTGGTTGCTCATCTTTTTCTGGTCGTTTTGCGAGCTGGGAGGCGAATCCTTTCCACCAGCTACCAAGATTTTGTAATACCATCTTCTAAAGGATGAAAGATGTAGACGCCCGTGCGGCAGCTTGCTATCGGCCAAGCTAAACGGTTGTAGTTTAAAGCAGTTGGGAGGGGGGTTTTGGTTGTCTCCCCCCAAGAGGATCGGTGATGGTGCAGCCAAGACGGACCGGACGCTTCCACATCACCGCGATCCGAAAGCCTATGGTTTAGTAAGCGCCACTATTTTTATTAAACAAGATCCCGATGGTTTTTAAAATCAACTTCAAGTCATAGAGCAGACTCCATTTGCTTTGGTAGTCTAAGTCTAAACGAATCACGTCCTCAAAATTGGTAATTTGCGATCGCCCGTGAACTTGCCATTCTCCCGTCATCCCGGGTTTGACGTCCAAACGCTGCCACTCGGGCACCTCATATCGTTCCACTTCATCCGGCGTGGGGGGTCGGGTCCCCACCAAGCTCATCTCCCCTTTTAACACGTTCCAAAACTGTGGAAGTTCGTCTAAACTGGTGCGTCGCAGAAATTTTCCCACCCGCGTAATCCGGGTATCGTTTTCGTTTTTAAATAGCGGACCTTCCACTTGATTTTTCACCTGGGATTTGAGCGCTTCTGCATTGTTACACATGGACCGAAATTTCCAGATGCGAAATCTGCGCCCCATCCAACCGCAACGGGTCTGACTGAAGAAAATCGGCCCGGGAGTATCCAGTTTGATGACGATCGCCATCGGCAGCAAGATCGCTCCCGTAATCCCGAGTCCCACTAGCGCCCCGAGAATGTCCATCAGCCGCTTGATCTTCGATCTCACTGACGGATGGGTGGTAGGAAGAAAGGCATTTTTCTCCCGCTGACTCTGCCCGGTTTCTGAGGTCTCGCCATCTGCGGCGCTCTGCGTCGCGCTGTTGAGTTGTTCGATGCTCAATGCCTCGTCTAATGCCGTCAGTGACAATACCGACATCACTTGCGCTTGCACGTTTCGCAGCACCAACCGAATGTCTTTTTCTTCTGTGGTTTTCAACACCCGCACCAAGGCTCCCACCCCGCTACTGTCGATAAAGGTGGTCTGGCTAAAATCTAAAATGAGTTCTCCCGGTGC
The DNA here is from genome assembly GCF_055795085.1 of Phormidium sp. CCY1219. NCBI lineage: Bacteria > Bacillati > Cyanobacteriota > Cyanophyceae > Oscillatoriales > Oscillatoriaceae > Phormidium > Phormidium sp. CCY1219. Next base: position 7,157 of record NZ_JAYFEQ010000453.1, read on the forward strand.
TGGCTCGCTGTCGCACAAGTCGTGACAGGTTTGCTTGAACGGCACCGCTTCTAATACGCTTAAGCGCGGCGGTAAATGCACGATTGTGCTGTCGTTTTTAAACGAAACGCTAAATTCCGTTTGTGGGCTTTGGCTGACCATAAAAAAGCTATCCCCTTTTCCAAAAAGCTTATGGTTTTCAATAATAAAGTTTGAGCGGTTATTGTCATGCAAGGGAAATTTCCCTTGCTTTTCGCATCAGGTTCCTCCTCTGAAGTGAATGGCTCCCGGTAGCTTGCCCTACTCTGTCAGCACGGCGATCGCCACCGACGCATTTGGCGGGCGATTTTTCCTTTCCTGGTGTGTTCTTCTTTTTTAAAGTAGCAACAAATCTCAGGGTTTGGGTAGGCGATCGCCCCTAAATCCATCTTTCGATATACCACTCCCCTTCCCCCGGTTTGTCACAGAAAGGTAACTTGCTCTCCTTTATCTTCTTTTTCATCCCCAATCGGTTGGATTTTTTCGATTCTCCGACTTTTCCTTTCTTCCTCCTTTCCCCTTTCGAGACTCTTGTTGTTTTCCTTTCCTTCTCGGTTTCCCCTTTTTGTTCCTCCTTGCGTTCCTCTAGATCCCCCGACGCTTGCTTTTTGCAGAATCAAATTTATCATCATAGCATAACTTGCTCTCCTCACAAATATTTTTGCTTAAATTTTTATTTTTTTAAATAAATACACCCTGAAGCGGGAGGGTTTCATCAGAAATTAGGGTTGGTAAGGGGGAGAACGGAAACCCTCGTCATTTATGCGTAGGGAGGAGTTCTCCCCC
>NZ_JAYFEQ010000454.1:0-6694 GCF_055795085.1 Phormidium sp. CCY1219
ATTCGGTTCTAGAGCTTGAAGCTGGCACGCACCTCAAGGTAGGTCTTTAACTCTTGCTCTGAACGTAGCCCTCGTAGAGCTTAGGCTGGTCAGCTACCTAAAGTCAGGGGCTAGAAGCCCCGTCTCTTTAGAGCGGGGTGCTGACCTCTGAAGAACCGTACTTTGATTTTTACATCGGAAGACAATCGAGCGGCCAGTTTCACGTTCCCCAGGGGAAGAATTGGGGCACCGATGGGAGTTACCATAAAAAATAATACCACGCACTGATTGAGATCTGCCATTGCAGGCCGAGGGAGAAGTGGAAAATCGGTGCGGATCGCGCAGAGGGGGCGGTTTTTTTGGGGGAAGAAGCGATCGCCCTTAAAACTCGCCGAGGGTACGGACTTCTGGCTCTAAGCGCACGGACCAGCGCTGTTCCACTTGCTGTTGGACGTGCTCGATGAGCTGAAAAATATCTCGAGCGGTTGCCCCGCCGCAATTTAGAATAAAATTAGCGTGACGTTCGGCCACTTGGGCACCGCCAATTTGGTATCCTTTCAGACCGGTTTGTTCGATTAACCATCCTGCCTTCAAATCCTGCGAAGGGTTGCGGAAGACGCTACCACAGCTTGGCAAGTGATAGGGTTGGGTGGACTTTCGCATTTCGAGCTGTTTGGAGGTTGTGGCTTGGATCTGCGCGGGATCGCCACCGGGTTGGAGTTGAAAAGTGGCCTGAGTCACCAAGCGATCGCCCCCTTGAAGCACCGAGGTGCGATAGCGATAGCCCAAATCTTCAGGTGTGAGCAGACTCAAGCGACCGTTGGGTTCGAGAACCTGAGCAGTGACCAAGATATCCGCAGTACAAGCGTTGTGGGCACCTGCATTCATCACCACAGCCCCGCCAACCGTGCCTGGGATGCCCACCGCCCACTCCAGACCAGACCACCCCATTTGAGCGGCGCGCCAAGCCAGACGAGGGAGAGATTGGCCGGCAGCCACACTCAGTTGTCCGGTTTCCGCATCGAAGTGGGTAAATCGCAGGTGACGAGTGCCGATCGCCAGACCTGGAATGCCGCGATCGCTCACCAATAAATTCGAGCCGCCCCCCACGATGGTAATCGGCAAACCTTCAGAGTTCGCCCACTCCAGACTCGCTTGCAGTTCCTCGATCCGTCGAGGTGCAACGTACCATTCGGCAGGGCCTCCCACTCGAAACGAAGTAAACGAAGCGAGTGAAACCTGGGGTTTAATCTGACAAGGTATGTCTGGCACGGTGATGGAACGACACTGAGAAGAGTTGGCTTTCCCGAGGGAGTTTCGGGGAACGGGTGGGTTTGCAGCTTGCATGTTTACGCTGAGTGCATCGGAGGGCAGAGTCATAATAATCCAGGGGGGTCGAATGCGGATAGACCTACGCCGAAAGCGTCAATCTGGTGGAGATGGATGGCAGCAACGCAACTTCAGACATACCCCGCCTCGGCGGGGTACGCTTAGGCGCGATAGCGCGATCGCTCCAAACGATGTTGTTCCGAGAGCTGATGAAATGCCATCACCTCGGGGATAATTTGATTCAAATTCCCCGCCCCGAGAAACAGCACCAAATCTCCGGGAAGTAAGTTTAAGTTGAGAAACTCCGAGACCTGTTCCAGAGAGCCTTGGTAATAGACCTGAGGGTGGAATTGGGCGATCGAGTCGGCCACTTGTTGACCGCTAATTTTAGCTAAGTTTGGTTCGCCGGCACTGTAAATGTCCGTGACCACCACCAAATCGGCATCGCTAAACGCCTCGGCAAATTCTGACAAAAATGCTTTCGTGCGGCTGTAGCGGTGGGGTTGAAACACCGCCACCACTCGTTGCTTGCCACTGGTTGGCGAGGAGGTTGACGGCAACACCAAACTGGCGGCTTTCAGGGTAGCGCGGATTTCACTGGGGTGATGGGCATAATCATCCACAAATTGAATGCCATTATATTCACCGCGACATTCAAAGCGGCGACGGGCACCCTCAAAAGTGGCGATCGCGCTGGCAATTTGAGAAAACTCCAAGCCCAACAACCGTCCCACTGCCACCACAGCCAGGGCATTACTCAGGTTGTGCTGACCCAACAGGGGCAAAGAAAGCTGGCCGAGAATTTCTTCCCCTTCCCAGACTCTCGCGGTGGTACTATCCGGGCGATAGGCGACGCAATCCACCCGATAATCCGCGTCCGAATCGATATCGAGACTGTAAGAGATGTCCGGTTGGAGGGTGCGCGAAACCGTCTCGCAGTCAATGCAGCCCACCAAATGCTGACAGCGCTTTTTAAACACTTTAAAGATATCCACCACCTCGTCGAGGTTTTGATAGTGGTCGGGATGATCCAGTTCGATATTGGTCACCACCCCGATATAGGCGGATAGCTTCGCCAGGGATCCGTCGGATTCGTCCGCTTCCGCCACTAAATACGGTCCATCTCCCAAGCGCGCATTGCCTTCCCAGGCTTTTACCTCACCCCCCACCACAATCGTCGGATCCAACCGGGCCTCCAGCAGCATATAGGCCATCATCGAACTGGTGGTGGTTTTCCCGTGAGTCCCTGCCACCGCAATGCTCTGGTATTCCGAAATCAGGGCCGCCAGCAATTCCGAGCGATGAAACACCGGGCAGCCTAATTCTAGGGCTGCTCGATACTCGCTATTCGCTGGATCGATCGCCGTAGAACAGATCACTTGCGGTAAATGCGACGCGGGTAAAGTCACCGACTCGGCAGATTTAACCGTTTGCGGGGTCACGGCACTCAAGCCATGTTTTCCATTTTTGTTGAGCGCAGTGGGTAATTCCGCTTCCTCGCCTGAGGCCAGGGTTTGCCGGAAAAACTCCAGATTGTTAGCGTCTTGACGCCAAAAGATATGAGCGCCATTGTCTTGTAGACGCTCGGTTATATGGCTCGAGTGAATATCCGAGCCATACACTGGCACCTGACGCTTTGCTAGAATGTAGGCAAGGGCTGACATTCCGATTCCACCTATTCCGATGAAATGGAAAGGTTGGCCGCTTAGATCGATTGAATTTTCCATTGCAAGCTCCTTACACACCACACCACGCCAATAACACGCGATATCATATCAAGATTTTTTTTGTACGCTCCACTCAAAGGGGGAATTTTTCTTCTGTGCCAGGGGTGGAAACTTTCGAGATTTTAGTTGGAAATACACCGAGGGTAAAGTCTTCTCCTGATAATTTTTCTAACCTTAGACCGTTAGCGGTGTGACTCGCATCACCGATTCTCTCAAAAAATGCACGACGGCTAGGGAAAATCGGAGATAAGTGAGCCAAGTTCCGATAACTTAAGTTATGATGGCCATCAAGCCCCAAGGGCGATCGCCGCACTGACACCTGCACCAGAAGACGATAGCACCTGTGGCTCCATTAGTTTTACGCCAATTTCCGGAAAAAAGACAAGTAAAACCCCAAAACGGGGGAACAGGGTAAACCCGTTTTGCTCAGAAAGAGATCCCAGCCTAGTGGTGACAGTCACATTCACAGAGCATCCTCACCCCTGTGGTCAAAACGTACAAGCCAATGGTCCGCTCCCAAGGATGGAGATCCAGAAATGGAAAAAATAGCGATCGTCGGCGGTACCTTCGATCCGATTCACTGGGGACATGTACAAATCGCCGATGCAGCATTAAAACAGGAAGCCTTGGATCTGGCAATCTGGGTGCCGGATCCCACGCCTCCGCAAAAAGCCAAGCGCGGCGGGGTGGAGATCGAACACCGACGAGAAATGGTACGGCGGGCGATCGCCCCTTATCCGCAATTTCTCCTGGCACCCCCCCTAGGCGATCGTCAGCAAACCTCCTATGCGATCGCCACTTTCACCGCACTCCAACAACTCTACCCCCATAACCAGTGGTATTGGACGATCGGCGCAGACGCTTTTCAACACCTGCCCAAATGGTACAAATCCGACCAACTGGCTGCCGCTTGTCACTGGGTAGTGGCTCCCCGCCCCCAATCTTCCTCCACCGAAACCCTCGTAAATTCGCCCCATTCGGCATCCCTAGATTACCAGAAGGGTGCAACTCCAGATTTATCCACCCTAGGGATGGTGCCAAACAACCCAAGCCAGAATTTTATTCTGGCGCAAACCCACATGATTTGCGATCGCGTAGCTCGCCAATTTGCCCAACGCAACCTCAACCTGCGCTATTCGATTTTACAATCGAACCCGATTGCAGTATCTTCAACTGTAATTCGCCGCAACTGGGGCACTTGCAGCAGAATCCGAAACTGGGTTCCCGAACCCGTGAGGACTTATATTTCCATGCACAAGCTTTATGACAACCCATTCCAATCGTGCCCTTAACGCTCCAACCAGATCCCCAGACTTGAAATCAGAGGATCGAATTGGACCAGCTTTGCGATATGATTGGGTTCATTACACTAGGCATTTTTTGATTAGATAAAGGGGCAAGACGCAGTGATTAGAGTAGCGATTAACGGTTTTGGACGCATCGGACGCAATTTCTTGCGCTGCTGGTTAACCAGATCCAACAGCCAGCTCGAGATTGTCGGCGTTAACGACACCTCTGACCCAGCAACCAACGCGCACCTGCTGAAATATGATTCCATGCTCGGGACGTTGGATGCCGACATTAGTGCTGATGAAAACTCCATTACCGTCAACGGCAAAACCATTAAATGTGTCTCCGATCGCAATCCATTAAACTTGCCCTGGTCTGCCTGGGGAATTGATTTAGCGATCGAATCAACCGGTGTCTTCGTCACAGAAGAAGGAGCAAGCAAGCACCTGCAAGCCGGTGCGAAAAAAGCGCTGATTACCGCCCCCGGAAAAGGTGGCAAAATCGGCACCTTTGTCGTCGGCGTCAACCATGACCAGTACAAGCATGAAGATTTTGCAGTGGTCAGTAATGCAAGCTGTACCACCAACTGCTTAGCACCGGTCGTCAAAGTGCTGCACGACAACTTTGGCATCATCAAAGGCACCATGACCACCACCCACAGCTACACGGGCGACCAACGTCTGCTCGATGCGAGCCACCGGGATGTGCGTCGTGCCCGCGCTGCTGCCATCAATATCGTTCCCACTTCTACCGGGGCGGCTAAAGCAGTGGCTCTGGTAATTCCAGAAATGGCCGGCAAGCTCAATGGCATCGCAATGCGCGTACCCACCCCCAACGTTTCCGTGGTAGATTTGGTGGCTCAGGTGGAAAAACAGACCTTCGCCGAGCAGGTTAACGAAGTCTTACATGAGGCGGCTAACGGTTCGATGAAAGGCATTCTGGAGTACAGCGATCTGCCGTTGGTCTCCACGGACTACAAAGGCCATGACGCCTCTTCCATTGTGGATGCCAGCCTGACGATGGTGATGGATGGCGATTTAGTTAAGGTCGTCGCTTGGTACGATAACGAATGGGGTTACAGTCAGCGGGTTGTGGATCTCGCTGAACTCGTGGCTCAAAATTGGGTGGCATAAAACCACGTTCACCGGAGGGTTGAGTTTTGAGTGGACTCGTTTAACCCTCAAAATCCAACCGTTAAAGTGATTTTAAAAATGCTGAAAACCCCGTTCCAGGGTAAGCACCTCGTCAGGATTCGCACCAGTGCTGTCTACCAAACAGACACTGGTGCGTTTTGTTATTCGTCCCACGATCGCCGCCCCATTGCCCAGTCTTTCCACCAATTGTTCGGCGGCGTTTAATGGCAGGCACAGCACCAGTTCAAAATCTTCGCCACCGTACAACGCCCACTCTAGGGCTTTGTCCTCCCCCACCATTTGCGTGACGCTTGCCGGAATCGGAATCTGCTGGCGATCGAGAATGGCTCCCACACCGCTGGCTCGCCCAATCTGCAAAACCGCATCGGCTAAACCATCGCTGCTATCCATTCCCGCAACGGTGCGCTCGGACTCCATCACCTGCCACAGGATGGGGATCGCGTCCAGTCGCGGTTTGGGTCGTTGGTGCGCTTTGACCAAGACTTCGCGATCGCTGCTTTGCAGTTCTCTCCCGCACTCTGGATGCAGCAGTACCTCTAACCCCGCCCGGGAGGCTCCGTGAAACCCGCTGACCACGATCGCATCCCCGGGTTGTGCGGCTTGTCTGACTATCTTTTTCTCGGGCTGCACCCACCCCAATGCCGTAATGGCAATCGCATTCACCGAGGCCCGACAAATATCACCGCCGGCCAGTACCGTGTGGTATTCTTCCAGACAACTGGATATCCCGGCATAAAGCTCTTCGAGCCAGCTCACCGCTGTGTCTCCGGTGACGCCTAACGCTACGGTAATGGCTTCCGATGACGCGCCCATTGCGGCTAAATCCGATAAATTGGCGGCAGTGGCTCGCCAACCTGCATCCCGCCCCGAGGTGGTGCGATCGCTAAAATGCACCCCCTCTACCAACATGTCAGTGGTCACCACCAACAAACCCCCTTTTTCCGGCGGCGCGGCGATCGCCGCCGCATCATCCCCCACCAGCTCTGCGGGACAAAATCCTTGCAGGATTTTCAGCACTCCTTGTTCCCCAACCTCTCGCACCCGCCTGGATGATTCTTCTTGCACGCGCAACCTCTCGCTTCCCTTTCGCCTTCATCATAAATTAGGGTTGGTAAGGGGGAGAACGGAAACCCTCGTAATTTATGCGTAGGGAGGAGTTCTCCCCCCTTACACAGACAACAGTTTGACAAAACATCACTGCTAGAAACTGTAGGT
>NZ_JAYFEQ010000455.1:0-332 GCF_055795085.1 Phormidium sp. CCY1219
CATCGTTTCGGGTTCTGCCGGGGCAGCCTCAGTCTCGGAATCTTCCATCGTTTCGGGTTCTGCCGGGGCAGCCTCAGCATCGGAACCTTCCATCATTTCGGTTGCTGCCGGATTCGTGGTGTCATCAGCCGGAGCCACGGTTTCCGGGGTCTCGGGAGACGCTTCTTCGGTAGTGGTTGCATTGCTGCAGGCTCCGATAACCGCAACCAAGCTCGCCGCGATCGCTAAACCAATTATTTTGTTGTTCATGATAACGATAACCTCCGATACGTTTGGAAACCCCCGTGCTTTAGCCGGGGGAGGAAAAACGAACGTGCGGCTTTAGCCGCCGT
>NZ_JAYFEQ010000456.1:0-230 GCF_055795085.1 Phormidium sp. CCY1219
TGCGTCACCCCCGATATTTGATGGTGGAGAAAGGAGCGTCATCCGATGCGGGGGTGACGCACCCTACCATATATGGCTGCACCTTTCCCATTATGTTCATCCTACCACAAATTTCCCGGCAAATTGTAAAGTGACGCACCAATCCATCATCCTCCACATGGCGGTGCGTCACCCCCGATATTTGATGGTGGGGAGAGGAGCGTCATCCGATGCGGGGGTGACGCACCCTA
>NZ_JAYFEQ010000457.1:0-4572 GCF_055795085.1 Phormidium sp. CCY1219
GGGGGAGAACTCCTCCCTACGCATAAATGACGAGGGTTTCCGTTCTCCCCCTTACCAACCCTAATTTCTGATGAGAGGCAAATAAAGGCGTGAGTTCCAAGACATTAGCTCAAATGAGGCGATACGATCCCGAGGCGATTGCGCGTTACTACCGCTATCGTCCCTGGAAAGTCATCTGGCGAGTTGTAACAATCATCTGGTATTTTGCCAATTTTATCTGGGGCTTAAAGTGGGACGAGTGGACGAACCAAGTCGAGAAAAACCGACAAAAAAGAGCCTCGCGACTGCAGTACATTTTAACGAACCTGGGGCCTACTTATATTAAAGTGGGGCAAGCCCTTTCCACGCGACCGGATTTAATCCGCAAAGACTTTTTAGAGGAGCTAGTCAAGCTGCAGGATAGTTTGCCGCCGTTTGACACCGCGATCGCCTATCGCATCATCGAAACCGAACTCAACCTCCGAATCGAGGAAATCTTTGCCGAGATTTCCCCAGCGCCAATTGCGGCGGCGAGTTTAGGGCAAGTGTATCGCGCCTATCTGCATAGCGGCGAAGAAGTGGCGGTAAAAGTGCAGCGCCCGAACCTCAAACCCCTGCTGAGCTTAGACTTGTACTTAATGCGCTGGGGTGCCAAACTGCTCGGACCGTGGTTGCCCTTAAATTTAGGCCATGACCTGGGCTTAATTGTGGATGAATTCGGCAGCAAACTCTTTGAAGAAGTGGACTATCTCAATGAGGGACGCAACGCCGAAAAATTTGCCGCCAACTTCAGCAATAACTCCAACGTTAAAGTCCCCGCCATCTACTGGCGCTACAGCACCAACCGCGTGCTGACTTTAGAGTGGATTCACGGCTATAAACTCACCGATAATCACGCCCTGAAAGCGGCGTCTATCAATATTAATTCCATCATCGAGACTGGCGTCACCAGTGGTTTGCAGCAGCTATTAGAGTTTGGATTTTTCCATGCAGACCCCCACCCGGGGAATTTGTTTGCCATGTCCGATGGGCGCATGGCATATATCGATTTCGGGATGATGGATCAACTGGAAGAAACCACCAAAGAAAACCTGGTGGATGCAGTGGTTCATCTGATTAACAAAGATTACTTGGAACTCGCCGAAGAGTTTGTGAAACTGGGGTTTTTGACCCCAGAAACGGACATATTGCCAATCGTGCCGGCATTAGAAGCGGTATTGGGGGATATTCTCGGGCAAAGCGTGCGGGATTTTAATTTCAAAACGATTACCGATCGCTTTTCCGAGTTGATGTACGAGTATCCTTTCCGCGTACCGGCGAAATTTGCGTTGATTATTCGCTCTTTGGTGACTCAGGAAGGGTTGGCGTTAAGTATCGATCCGAATTTCAAAATTGTGGATGTGGCGTATCCCTATGTGGCGCGGCGTCTGCTGACGGGGGAATCTCCGCAATTGCGGCGGCGGTTAATTGAGGTGTTGTTTAAGGGGGGTAAGTTCCAGTGGCATCGACTGGAGAATTTAATCGCGATCGCGCGATCGGACAACAATTTCGACCTGCTTCCCACCGCCGAATTGGGTCTGCGGTACCTGCTTTCCGAGGAAGGAGCGTTTCTGCGTCAGAAGCTATTGCTTGCATTAACAGAAGACGATAAGCTCCATACCGAGGAAGTGCGTCGCTTGTGGAATTTGGTGAAAGAAGATATTCAACCTAATCGGTTATTCACCGCCGCACTGGGCGCTTTGGCAGATTTTTCCCGCGAAGGAGCTGCAGCTTTACTGCCCTTGGTTGCCACCCTGAGTGTTTCTGGCGACCCCAACTCTCGCGAGATGCGGTAAGGTTTTTTCGATCGCTATCCACGATAAACGCTTAGCAATGTAAGGAGATATTCGTGTCTAATTTTCCAGAACCGCCCTATTTTCTCTTAGCGGCAGGTTTACTCGCCGCGATCGCATCGGGAAGTGCATTTTATGCCACTTTGACCCAATTCGTGCAAACGTGGTCTCGCAGTCGTTCCAGTCGCAGTCTTTCCCAAGCGAGAGGGTTGGAATTCCAGCTTCCGTTTTTAGGCATGGCGGGCGGGATTTGCGTCTTTCTCGCCTCGGGATTGGAAATTTTTGGCTTTAATGCCAAGTTTGCCTATGCTTTCGCTTTACCGCTGACTGTGTTTACCACTTGGTTGGTGTGGTGGCAATTGGGCAAAGTGTTGGTTCAGCTAGAAAAGGGCGGATCGAAAGCGCTGGATTTGGATTTGTTTGTCTAACTGGGTTTTGATGCCAAGCGATCGCACCGCCAATCCAGGGCGATCGAACTGGGGAAATGATTCTCGGGGCGCACTACCATGCGCCCCGAACATTGCTTCTCTCATCGATTCACTCGCGGCGATCGCCACCAAGGCACCAGGAAGGCGTCTGACATCCCTCCTCAACCGTTCACATAATAATCCCGGGTTCCCTTGGCGCTGAGGGCTTCGCCGAGGCGGTTCAACCCATGCACGTAAGCGGCGGTTCGCATGGGAATGTCAAACTCTTCGGCTAATTGCCATATTTTCTCGGTTTCCTTAATCATTTTCTGCTGCAAGCGTTGATTGACTTCTTCCACAGACCAATACAAACCGCTGCGATTTTGCACCCACTCAAAATAACTGACCGTGACCCCCCCGGCATTCACTAAAATATCCGGCACTACATAAATACCCCGCGCTTCTAAATCGGCATCGGCATCGGCACTAATCGGTCCGTTGGCGACTTCAAAGATATACTTAGCTTTGATATCCTTAACGTTAGCGGCGGTAATTTGATTTTCCAGGGCGGCGGGAATCAACAGATCTACCTCTAACGCCAGTAATTCTTCATTGCTGATAATTTCATGTTCGACAATGTTGCAAACGCTGTCTTCGCAGTAGATTGCTTGAATGCCTTTGTTGGATTCTTTGTAATGCCGAATGCTGGGAATATCTAGTCCTTTTTTGGCATAAATCCCCCCTTTAGAATCGCTGACGGCGACCACTTTATAGCCGGTTTTTGCCAGGAGTTCGGCAACCACTGCGCCGGCATTTCCAAATCCTTGTACGGCGACGGTGGTTTCGTGGGGTTGGCGGTCGAATTTTCGCATCAGGGTTTCGATCGTAAAATAAGCGCCGGTTCCGGTGGCGGTATTTCGCCCCACACTACCGCCAAGGGTGATAGGTTTGCCCGTTACCACGGCGGGATTGAGCGATCGCTTGATAATATTGTATTGATCCATCATCCACCCCATGACCATTGGATTGGTATAAACATCCGGGGCGGGAATATCGATGTCCGGTCCGATAAAATCGGCGATCGCCTCAATATACCCTCGCGTCAATCGTTCTAATTCCAACTTCGACAGTTCCTTCGGATTCACCGTTACGCCACCTTTTGCCCCGCCAAAGGGAAGGTCGAGAACGGCACATTTAAAGGTCATCCAAAATGCCAGGGAGGTGACTTCATCTAAGGAGACGTTTGGATGATATCGAACCCCGCCTTTTCCCGGACCTCGGGTATCGTCGTAGCGCACCCGATAGCCGGGAAAAATTCGCAACGCTCCGTTATCCATCCGCACTGGAATCGACACGATTAAACTGGATTTTGGATACTTCAAATATTCTAGCGCATCTTCGGAAATCGAGATGTATTTCATCGCTCGTTCCAGTCGTTTACTGGCATCGGCAAATAAAGAATCTGACATTTTTTTCCACTCCGAATTGCATTTTCTGCTTCTGTTCGAGGAATGATGCCACAAACCCACCCCAAGGAGCGATCGCCGCGATCGCTCCTTGGTGTGTGCCCCACAAAATAAGCATAAAATATTTTTTGCACTTCAAAAATAATTTATACTTATGAATTACGCCGGGTTTGGATTGTTCTTCCCTCGATACCTGTAGTTTATTATACAGTTTTTTGCGTGAATTTGCGCTATTGAACGCAACGGTGGAATTCGCGATCGCGGCAGTTAAGTGCTCGGCAACCTGAAATTTTTCTTATCCATTGCATGGTCAAAATCTACTTAAACCATTCTTAAACTTTCCATTAGCCAAATTTAAACAGTGCATTAAAAAATCAAAAAACCTAAATTGGCAGGTGTAGGCAAAGGTTGCCACAGACAAACCACCCAGACCTCGCATCGGAACAAGACCCAATTGCCGCGCCCCTCCCAGAGGGCAGCGCGAGTGATGTCACTTTACGATTGCCATTCAACCGCCGGAAATGACGCCGGAAATCTGGGTTTGCCGACTACCCATAGAGCGCTCGATTTTAGTGAACGAGTAAAAATTTGCCAGAGAACTGCTGCCAGGACCGTTGGCAAACCTTTAAACTGGAAAAGTAGGGGACCGGCGTAATCCACTTATTGCGCTCAGTGCTGTAAAGTTCGGCGAGTGGCATGTGTTGTGCAACAAACCCATCTGCGATCGCCGATCGCCCACGCCCGAGTCCATTCGCTTGGGTCTTGCAAAAAATTCACCTTGGCTGTTGCATGCAGGCTGAATTGCCAGAAATGTCAGGAACCCCATCCCTAAAGGGAAGGGCTTGGTAAGACTTTATTCTTGCTACGCTCGAATATTTTCCCAAGCTC
>NZ_JAYFEQ010000458.1:0-9372 GCF_055795085.1 Phormidium sp. CCY1219
GGGGAGAACTCCTCCCTACGCATAAATGACGAGGGTTTCCGTTCTCCCCCTTACCAACCCTAATTTCTGATGACAATCAGCATGGCAGTGGCCTAAAATTTACCTACTCTATAGAGACGCTTTTCGGCGTCTCTACTTTCCTTTTTTACCTACTGACCAGATGAGTTCTAACCCCCCTTTCCTCGCTCTTTCTCCCACCCTCCGCAGCGCTCTGTGGGAATTAATTCACCACTTGTTCAGTCCCTAATCTGGCGCTGGCAACTTGTTAGAGCAAAGGGTTGACAAAGAAAATGGAATCGGTTTTAATAATCTTATTTGTGTAGGCAGGGCTGATGTGCAATGTACAGATTGCTTAACAGTGCTGCCTGCACCACCGAGTTTCACGGACTATTATATCACAAAAAAATCTTGACTTAATTATCTGGGCTGAGCCAATCCGGCACGAACCACTTGACATCGAGGGTGTGGTGGTGTAGTGGGTTTCACCTGACAATTTAATTTTTAATTCCAACTGCAACCCGGTTGAGACATTGGCGGGGATGAAAAACCCACAGACCGACCCAAGCGATGCCACCAGGGATCGGCTTGGATTTGAGGTAACGTTTTAAAGCAGGTTCCATTGCGGTTTTAACAGATGAGGAATATTTTTCAACCTGTAGTGGGTTTTGTTTCCGACTTGCCCCTGTATCGGTGGGGCAGCGCCAGTTACTTGCACTCTGTCATCGGTTCCCTAGAGCATCTGCGTCCGGGGAGTATTTTGATGCAATGGGCAGAACCGATCGCCGCGTTACTAATCAGCATCCTGTTTGCCCTGAGTCCGTTTGTGTCCACAACCTTAATTGGGGTATTGCTGCTTGCTTGCGGCGGGTATTGGATGCTGATCAGCCTGTGCGACGATAGCCAAAGCGGTTTTACGCCAATTCACCTGTTGGTGTTGTTGTATTGGGGGATTGCCACAGTAGCCACCGCCATGTCCCCGGTGAAGAAAGCGGCATTTGTGGGGTGGACGAAGCTGACATTGTACTTGCTGCTGTTTGCCCTGATGGCAAAGGTACTGCGCGATCGCCGATGGCGCTCTAGGTTAATTACCCTTTACTTGCATATTGCCACATTGGTGAGCATTGAAGGACTGCGACAGTGGCGATATGGAGCCGATGCCCTTGCCACCTGGACCGATCCGGAATCCACCCTAGCGAAAGTGACGCGAGTGTACAGTTACTTAGGCAATCCCAACTTGCTGGCGGGGTATTTGTTGCCGGCGGTGGCCCTGAGTATTGCCGCGATTTTTGCGTGGCGCGCTCTGATGCCGAAAGCGCTTGCCATTACCATGACCGTGGTGAATTCCCTGTGTCTGATACTGACATTTAGTCGCGGCGGTTGGATTGGCTTTGTGGTCACCGGTTGCGCCTTAACCCTGATGTTGGGGTATTGGTGGAGCGTCAAACTGCCGCAACGGTGGAGAAAGTGGGCCATGCCCGTGGTGTTAGGGGCGATCGCCAGCGCCATGATTTTGGCGGTGATGTTTGTGGAGCCAGTGCGGATGCGGGTGGCCAGTATTTTTGCGGGGCGCGAAGATAGCAGTAATAATTTTCGGATGAACGTCTGGGCGGCGGTGTTGGATATGATTCGCGATCGCCCCATAATCGGCATCGGGCCGGGCAACGCGGCGTTTAATAAAATTTACCCCCTCTATATGAGACCGAAATACACCGCCTTAAGCGCCTACTCGATCGTGTTAGAAACGGCAGTAGAAACGGGATTAATAGGGTTAGCCGCTTTTGCCTGGTTGGTATTGCTCTGTATTTATCAGGGTTTGACCCAACTCAAGCGCCTGCGGGATGAGAATCGGGGTGAAGGATACTGGTTGATAGCTGCGATCGCCATTGTATGCGGAATGATGGCGCATGGGGCTGTGGACACAGTTTGGTATCGACCCCAAGTCAACACCCTCTGGTGGTTAGCCGTAGCGCTGATTGCCAGTTACTACACCCCGCCGCCCGGGCACTCGCACCAGGACCAATATGGGATGAGCGATTAGGAATGAGTCAACCAACTTATTCGAAAGTTTTCAATTCTTAATCGGTGGCGATTTTTTGCCCTTCCCTGCCCCTAGGAATCTTGATTTGCCCGCCTGAAATTCCGGTAATTACACCCTCAATGGGGGCGATCGCGGGCACCAAGTGTTTTTAGTTGGCGTCAGGATGTGCCGAAAGGATGGAGAAAGCATTATCCTTTTAGATAGGGGGAAATTTTGTTTGGACGCGCATCCACAACCACCCCCCGCAGCTCGTCCGCAGGGGACTCCCAACACCGACAAGCCCGATCGCCGCAGGGGTAGCCTGCACGCCGAATACCCATCGGAGTACAGCACTCGCCCGAAGCGCGATCGCTCAGACCTCGGTGGTGAAACTTGGACCTCCAACAACCATTCCTTTGTCAATCCCAGAACCAAAACCAGCCGCCAGTTTCACCACCCCTCGATTCCCTCATCTACCCTCACGGTTATCCGATGAGGTCTCCCCCAATCGGGAGAACCAGCAGGGTGCCAATCAGTTTCATAAAATTGTATTAACGACAACGAAAGAATGTTTGTAGCAGCCTCGTCCTCTCGGTAACAGCAGTTCAACCATTCCCTTGTAAAATAGGCAAGGAATGGCGGTCTAACCTCTAGAGACTGTTGAACCTTTGTTACCGTCGAGGCGTGCATCTCAATCGTTAAAAACTTCCTATGTCTAAGCCAGGTCAATCCTCCTTTCGCCGTATCCTGCTGTCACGGATTTTACTCCTCAGCGTTCCTGTTTTGCTATTAGGGGAGTATGTGACCTATAGAAAAGCTCGTTCTAGCCTTCTAGAAACCGCTCGCCAAAACCTCACCGAAAGCGCGATTCGCAAAGGGGAAAGCATTCACTCCTCTATCGCAGCGCTACAAGCGAACCTGTTAACCGCGAGCGAATCTACAGCCCTGCAATCGGGTTCTATAGCCGCCTCGCAACAATATATCGAGACATTGATAAAGCGCCTTCCCACGAAAGTGCAGTGCGTTCAACTGAATAATTTACAAACGAATGAAATTCTCGCGAGTACCTGTACGGATCGCGAAATCGATTTGCAACGATTAAATCTGTGGCAAGAAGCCACCGAGATTTTCCCATCCCAGGGTTCTGCGATCCAGGTCAAAACCGACATCCCAAACCCGGAAAATGGGCAAGAGCAAGGGGAACTCAAATTGTTTTTCAGCGCCCCCGTTTATGTGGGCAATATTAACCCCCTTTCCTCGGAAACCCTACCGCAGCCAGATTATGCCTTAACCGTCCAGTCTAGCGTAGGCCAGCGAGCCAGCGATCGCCAAATTCAACCCGGTTCTTTGACTGGCTATACGGTAGTGATCGACCAAGATGGCACCATTCTCGAACATGGGACGGAACCGGAAAAAGTCGGGCGCAACATTGACCAGGAAGTAGATGCACAGCGATTAAACAGTATCCTGTACAATGCGATGAACGATCGCCAAGCGTTTCTACACCTGTTTAACTTCGACCAACAAGGCAGAGAATTGCTCTCCGGCTATACGGCAATTCCCAGTCCCCTATCGGGGGGCGATCGCAAGTGGGTGATCCTCGCCGTTACTCCTCTAGACAACGCCCTAGCAGGACTCAAAGACATTCAAAATGTTTTAGTCACCCTCATCTTGGGTTTGTTGGCGGCAAATCTGCTCGCCACTCTCTATTTGACCCGAGACTTGGCACTACCGATTGAAAAACTGGAAAACTATGCCCTGAACATCCAGTGTCAATCCACCACAGAGCAGGTACCCCGCAACTTAAAAATCGGCGAGTTCGAGCGCTTGGCTGAAGCACTCAATAGTATGGTAGAACGCCTAAAAACTTGGGCAGAAGAGTTGGAAAACGCCTGGAAAGAAGCCAAAACAGCCAACCAACTGAAAAACGAATTTTTGGCAACGATTTCTCACGAATTGAGAACGCCGTTGAATGCAATAATCGGCTGCATTCGATTAGTCCGAGATGATTGCTGTGATGACCGCAACGAGGAAACCGAGTTTCTTCAAAGAGCCGACGATGCAGCCATTCACTTGCTCAATATCATTAACGATATTCTGGATATTTCTAAAATTGAAGCCGGTACCCTCTCGGTGGTTTTAGAACCGGTGGAGGTGAATCAGATTCTCAAAGAAGTGGTCGATCTACAAGAAAGTGCCATTCAGCAAAAGGGTTTGCAGTTACAAGTTAACCCCAATTCCCAATCCATTACGGTGGAAGCAGATCCAGCGAAGCTCAAACAAGCGCTGCTAAATTTAGTCGGAAATGCGATTAAATTCACCGATACGGGCAGGATTTCCTTATCGAGTTACATCGAAACTCCCATCCACCCGCTCAATTCTGACCCCGAATTAAATGGCAACAGCGGTGAGTTGGTGGTAATTGCGGTGCAAGATTCCGGAATTGGAATTGCCCCGGAACAACAGCAAAAACTGTTTCAGCCGTTTGTGATGGTGGACGGAACGCGAACGCGCAAGCATGGCGGAACGGGTTTGGGACTGGCGATTTCTCGCAACTTAATCGAACTGATGGGTGGAACCATTCGGCTACACAGTAAGGGAATTGGTCAAGGTACCACGGTTGAAGTGGCTTTGCCTGTGTTAAAACTCTGGTCGCGCGAGGAGTTAGAATCTGAGGGAAATGTGGAGGATCCGGAAGCAAAAAGGATTTCTGCCAGCCTGGATGAAGGGTGAAGTTTCATCGGTAGTCTTTCGTGCTTCATCCTTCTGGTTTTGTCTTGGGTGGCAAAACAATTAGTCTTGCCCAATGGCAATCGGTTGACCCCCTTGGCGAACAGATTCGCTTAACGCCTGCAAGATGACGACAAATTCGGTGCCGATCGCCCCTGATGCAATGGGTTCGGAACCCAGAGGGGAAAATGTGGCGGAAGTGCAGTTCTCGCCCACGCATCGGACGAAGCGATCGCAAACCCGCCCTAAGGGTTCGGCAGCTTCTACACTGACCACTTCCCGACTTAACCCGGTGGGAATGAGGCGATCGTTACTCGCTTCTACCTCTCCATGCTGAATCACCAACGGACTCTCGGCGGAGAGTTCGTCAAAAATTAACGTTCCTTTCGTCCCCACCACCGCCAACCGCCGCTGTTTATCCGGATTCAACCAGCACAGGTGTATGAAGGCGCGGAATTGATTGGGATAGGTTAAGGTCGCCATGACAAAATCGGACAACCCTTGGGGAAATAATTCGGCTTTATCCATCCGTTGCGGCGTTTCTTGCAGCCACACTCTGCCTGTGGCTTGGGCTTGAATGGGTCTTTGCCCCACCCAATTGTTGAAAATGGCGATATCGTGAATTCCTAAATCCCACAGGGCATCCACATCTTGACGAATCGGACCGAGATGGGTGCGGGTCGCATATCCATAGCGCAATTCTCCCAAACGTCCGGCATCTAGAACCTGTTTGCCTGCTTCCACTGCCGGGTGAAACAGGTAGGTGTGGTCGATAAACAGAACTCGCCGCTGTTGTTGGGCAAGGTGGCACAGTTCCCGGCATTCCCCTGAATCTAGGGTTAAGGGTTTTTCGGCGAATACGTGCAAATTCTGTTTGAGCGCCTCGGTAATCAGAGAATAGTGGGTGGAAGCGGGGGTGGCGATCGCCACGGCGTCTAGTGCCGGTAGCTGCTTCACCTCCTGCCAATCAGTGGCGAGTACCACACTCTCATCTAAGTTAAAGCGCGTACGCGCCGCACTCAACCGTTCCGCATGGGGGTCTACCACCGCCATCACCCGCGTTTGCGGATGTTCTAAAAAATTTCGTACTAAATGCACGCCCCAACGACCCGCACCTAAAATTGCAATCCCAATTTGATTTGACATTTATCGCTTTTTATGGTAATAGCTTTTCCCGCTCGAATCCGGGCGCAGCCACAATCCGGTGAATGGGCTGTGCCTCGCGCCGGGATGTTTGGGGCTGCCCGATGACAACCCCTGCTGCCTAGGCATGCCTCATCCACCCCCTACCATAAATTACCCGAAAACCTCTTTTTAAGGAATCGCCGATTCGGAACACAAGGATAAAAACGCCACCTTAGCCGCTGCTTGTTGCGCTGCTTTTTTGCTGCGTCCGCTTCCTTCTCCCTTGCGTTCCCCTTGTAGCCACACCTCAGCCTTAAATCGATGCGGACGACGCGAAAGCGGATGAATTTCGCGCACCCGATATTCCGGCAAAACTTTATAGTGCAGTTGGGTCCATTCTTGCAAGGCGTCTTTATAGTTGCGAAGTGCGGGATCCTTGCGGATGTCTTCGGCGAGCTGTTGGAAATGAGAATCCAACCAGGGACGCACCAGTTCCAAGGTGTGGGTACTCAGATAAAGCACCGCTAACAGGGCTTCAAACGCATCGGCTAAGCGCGACTGCTGACCGGAGCGATCGCCCGCCGCACTGGGCGAGAGCAGCAGGTAGCGCTCTAGCCCGTAGCTGGCGGCTATCTGAGCTAAAATGCGATCGCTTACCAACACGGATCGAATCTTCGCCATCTCTCCCACCCGCGCTGTGGGATACCTCTCTAACAAAAATTCTGACGCGGCGAGGCGCACCACTGCATCCCCCATAAATTCTAGCTGCTCGTAGTTCTCCTCTGATGAAGCACTCGGGTGGGTCAGCGCCAATTCCAGCAGATCCCAACGCACCGACACCGAATCCGGGAGTCCCAATTTTTCGATCAGCTTTTCTAGTTCCCGTTGGCGTTGCGGATAACTCACACTCATAAAACGTTCAAGTTAATTGCCAGCCTCTCGAAGTCCTTTCCCTCGTTGCTGACGCTCTAAAAATAAAAATAGGGAGAGAGTTGGACATAAGCCGGGTTCTGTTCCATTCACTGCACGCAATGAATGGGGCAGTTATCTATCTGGGACGCCTGTTACCAGACACCTCGAGCGGTTCTTAACTCAGCGGAACTGGTAAAAGACCAACCATAGTTCCTCCGACCTTGCTCCCAACCGGGGTTTACCGAGCCACGACCTCTCGATCGTGCTGGTGCGCTCTTACCGCACCTTTGCACCCTTACCTTCTTCACCATGTAAAGAAGGCGGTATGTTTCTGTGGCACTATCCTCACGGTCGCCCGCACTGGACGTTATCCAGCAAGTTCGGTCTTTCGGGAGCCCGGACTTTCCTCGGATTCGCGAAAGAATCCGCAACTGCCAAGGCCAACTCTCTCCCTACTCTCTATTTTAATCCTTCCCTGTGCTTTTCTCAAGGAAATTGCGTTTTTTTCTGACCAGATTTTTGGCGGCAAGTTTTGGTTTTGCTGTCTGGTGGGCACCTTCAGGCGCACCAGACGCAATTTTGCCGTTTGAGTTGCGATCGCCTCTCCAGTATTCTCCGGGCGATCGCTCACGTGAAAAAATCCCCCTTTATCCCACTCTCTGGTCAACGCAAATTCCCCCTATGCGGAGTATTTTTGGGCTGCTATTGCGCTGGGCATGAGTTCAAAATGTCTCTGGCGATTTTTCTTCCCCTATTTCTTTTTTTGGTTCCAAGGAAGGTTGGCGGTCCAGGGTAATTGTTTGGCAATAAATTCACAATTGAGGATATAAAAGGGATTCTGACTGGTTCGGGCTTCTCCCGTACCCACTCGCAACCCTAGGCGAATCGAAAACCTCGCTGTCGGTAGGGTTTTTTGTGAAGGGGATATCTTTTTTTTGGGATCGGGTTTTAATTTAGACAAATTCACTAACCCACCTACAGGTTTTAATGTCCCGATGCCAGGGTCGCGCTTGAGAGCGGATTCTGTAGTAAACTTTTCTTTTAAGGTTTTTCCCGGCGCGATCGCGCTAAAAACTTGCGAGGACAATACATCGAAGGTGGTACCGGGCGTCAGGCGCACGATGCGCTGCGCTCTTCCATCGGGATCGATCGCGCTGCTGGAGTCCCAGTCAATATAAATCGTCCGCTCGGATGAAGTGTTTTCTACACTTAGCTCCAGTTCTTGTAACTCGTCTAACTCGTAGCGATCGGCCAGTTTAAAGTTAATTTTCACCCAATTGTGGAGATTTTGGGCGTGCAGTTGTCGTTCTAGGGAGGCGCGCTCTAATTGAATCAAAAATTTGGCCTGGATTAGGGAGGAGAATGCGCGCAAGAACACGGTACCCACGCACAGCAGGTAAATGGTGATAATTATGGCGTCGAGTCCCGTCATTTTTCGTTTGCGCTCGGGAAATTCTTTCTAGGGCATTTCCGAAGTTGCAAGCGATCGCCCATTATCGACTATCCGTGGGTTGATAGTGGCTGCAACCTTTACAAGGTCCTTCGGGATTGACCGCACAGCGCAGGTAAGCAGAGCGCGCGTTAAAGCGACAGGTGACATCACCGGTCACTTCTCCCACTCCTTCTACATAATGGCGATCGTTCGGTAAGGGATGGCGCTGTGGAATTCTAATCATGGGGATTTCTTGAGCCGATCGCAGGCGCGCGCTGGCGCTGGCTTCGGCTTTTCGCATAAACCATACCGACAGCAACGGCGGCGTTATTCCCACTGCAAAAACGAGAAGTGTTTCTAACACGGCTATCACGGATTTATCGTCTTGGAAACGCGATGGATTCTCAAAGCATAGGTCTGCATTTTTCTCAATTTATGCCCTTTTGCGATGGGCATTTTATCCGTCTTGGACTTCGCAGGCAGCTTGAAAAAAATCCCGCTCGCAGAGCATGGCATAGCGATAGGTGGAATGCGCCATTGGAGTGGAGGCGGCATAGCGATCCACTAATTGTTCGAGCTGTCGGGCCAATTGCTCGAATTGCTCGTCCGAATAGGTGTGAATCCAGTCCGCATACTGGCGATCGCCAATCCCGTTGGCGGCGAGTTGTTGGCCTAAAAACGCATACAGGCGCATACAAGGAGCCATCGCCACCGCCGTTAGCCCCACTGACTGACTCCAGGCAGTTGCTAACAAAAAGTCAGTGTAGCGACGAGTTGCCACCCCCGGTTTAACCGCTTGAAAATCAATATTCCACTGTTTGGCATATCCTTGGTGCAGGTGAATCTCTGACAAAACGCCGCTACCGAGACGGTGAAAGACTTCAAAACTTTCCCAGTCGGGGGTTTTTGCGGCAGCAATGCTGTAGGCGCGGGCAAAGGCTTCGAGGAAAAACGCATCTTGCCCGACGTAGTAAGCAAACTGGTGTCGGGGCAAGTTTCCCCGGGCAATGCCTTGGACGAATGGATGTTCGATGCACTCCTGCGCCAAGTCTCGATTCGCTTGCCAAAGTTTGTTGGAAAGTGTCATCAGAAATTAGGGTTGGTAAGGGGGAGAACGGAAACCCTCGTCATTTATGCGTAGGGAGGAGTTCTCCCC
>NZ_JAYFEQ010000459.1:0-216 GCF_055795085.1 Phormidium sp. CCY1219
TAGATGAAAAACGAACGGCGACTTTAGTCGCCTTTAAAAATAAGTCAAAAAGGTTGTCATTTCTTATTTTTTAATGTGATAATTGGATCCTGGAGGTGATAAAGATGTAGCGAAAAGTGAAAAGGGAAAAGGGAAAAGGGAAAAGGGAAAATTTTATTCTTCACTATTCACTATTCACTCTTCACTATTCACTCTTCACAGGGGAATTAGCAGACA
>NZ_JAYFEQ010000460.1:0-218 GCF_055795085.1 Phormidium sp. CCY1219
TCCGCCGCTAGAGGTTTAATATGGTCTACCTCAATTAGGTCACTGTCCGTGAAGAACAGGCCGCATTCATTGCACTTACCCTTTTGTTCCTTCAAAAGTCTGGCTAACTTAGTTGGGAGACCAACTTTGTTAATCCCTCTTTTACTCCAGTAAGCCCAATCTCCATCAAATGGAGACTTATCACCTTTGACTTTGATGTGTCGCTTGATAGGAGTTTC
>NZ_JAYFEQ010000461.1:0-252 GCF_055795085.1 Phormidium sp. CCY1219
GGTGCGATTCGTTCCCGCAAAAGTGGAGGGTAAATGCCCGAAGCGTAAGCGGGGCAAGGAACACAGCCCCTAAAGGCTGGAACCCCAGAGGATTGTAGGTCCGACGGTCGGTCAAAACAAAACGGTGTAAACCGAGACAAAACAGCCCTCCGAAAACCTCGGAAAAACTAAAGGCTAAGAGAATTTCACAATTCTTTACAAAATCTTTACAATCCGATGGAAAACTGGGAAGAACCTTGACAACTGAATGTC
>NZ_JAYFEQ010000462.1:0-243 GCF_055795085.1 Phormidium sp. CCY1219
CTACTGTTCACTTTACAGTTTGGTTGGCCTGAGTCCGTCAGCTTATCCATACCCATTACAGGTAGGCAGAAAGCTTCTGACTCAATCTCATTCCGACTGAGACTTGCGCTTACACTTATCACTACTCAGTTTATCGACCTTTTGACTGAGAGTCCCAGTCGGGTTTTCTCGTTCCATCATCTGGGGTGTTATGCCGACGCCTCCATCTTTCCCCCGAGGTACTTTTGCAAGTCGGTGTCAGTG
>NZ_JAYFEQ010000463.1:0-22273 GCF_055795085.1 Phormidium sp. CCY1219
GCCGGATGAGGTGAAAATCTCAAGTCCGGTTCTGAAGACGAGTAGTTCTGGTGACGGAATTGCTTAGTTTAACACTTGCCAGAGCGCACGATCGCCCCCATGAATCACCGAAATCAAACCCCAATTACCCCACAACCGTCTCATCACATTCTCGAAGCGTTACCCCTCGGGGTCGCAGTGATGGACATCGAAGGCAACATTTCTTATAGCAATCCGCATGCGAAACGATGGTTGAGCAGTGCCGAAGGTTGCCAGATGCCAACCCAACGACAAATTTATCGAGCCGGAACCCAGGAACCCTATCCGAGCGATCGCCTCCCGTGGGTGCGATCGCTCGGCGGAGAAAACGCGATCGCCACCGATCTCGAAATTCATCGAGACACCGAAGTCCTCAGCTTGTCCATGAGATCGGCTCCTTTATTTGACCCTCACCGCACCCTAATCGGTGCGGTGATGACATTTCAGCCCCCAGACCCCCCAGAAGCAGCTCGCCAATCCGCCCCCGCACCGGCAGATTCCATCGGCACAGAACCCCCAGTGCAACAGATATTGCAAGACACCGGCGCTTGCATCGCCTCCCTGCGCCTTTACCCCAACCAGAGTTGGGAGTGCGAATACATTTCCCCCGGTGCGGAAATCCTCTGGGGCTATAGCGCCGCAGAACTCGCCGCCGATCCGCAATTATGGGAATCGAGAATTCCCGCAGAAGATAGACAGACCATTCTAGAGCCTGGGTACGCGCGTCTCTACGGCGGCGGAAAAATTACCCTAGAATATCGATTTCGGCACAAAAATGGTAGCCTGCGCTGGATTGCCCATACCCTGAGCGCCACAAAACACCCCGGGGGGGAATATTGGGTGGTCAGTGGGATAGCCATCGACATCACCGATCGCGTTGCAGGCGAAATTGCCCGAGTGGAAAGCGATCGGCGCTACGCCGCCTTAGCCCAAGCGGCCCGGGTGGCGATTTTCCGCATCGACGCCGAAGGGAATTGCCAACATGGCAACCCGCGCAGTTTTGAAACCCTTGGCTTGTCGGAATCAGAAGCAATGGGGGTCGGGTGGATGAAAACCTTGCATCCCGACGATCGCGATCGGGTGGTCAAAGGGTGGTCCGAGTTCGTGGATCGCGGCACTCCGTTTAATTGCGAATACCGCTGTTTGCGACCCGATGGCACCCAGGTGTGGGTGTTGGGGCAAGCCATTGCCGAAAAAGATGCCGCCGGTCGAGTGAGGGGGTATGTGGGAACCCTCTCGGAAATTACCGAACTGAAACAAGCGCAATTCGAGCTGAGACAGAAAGACACCTATCTTAGTACCATTATTCAGCATTTGCCGGTGATTATTTGGGCGTGCGATCGCCAGGGCATTTTGACGGTTTCGGAAGGGAAAGGGTTAGAAGGGTTAGGACTCAAACCCGGGGAAGCCTTGGGCACTTCCATTTTTGAATATTGCCGCGACTTACCGAATATCTGCGCGGCAATCCGCAACACCCTGAGCACGGGGGCACCCTATCGCGAGATCGCCGAAATGAACGGTTGCACCTTGGAAGGAATCGGCTCGGCTTGGCGCGACGATTGCGGCGAGATTGTCGGGTTTATCGGCGTCTCGGTGGATATCACCCAGCGCCAAAAAGTCGAACGACTGCTAGCCGATTACAACCGCACCCTAGAACGGCAAGTGCGAGAGCGCACCGCCCAACTGGCCGAATCCAATCAGCAATTAGAACGAGAAATAGCCGATCGCAAACAAATCGAAGCGGCACTGCGAAGCAGCGAACAAACCCTATCGGCGATTATCGAAAATAGCGGTGCATATATTTATCTAAAAGATAAAAACGGTCGGTTTACTTACGTGAATCGATTGTGCGAAAGCCTCTTTTGTGCGAGCAAGGCAGAGATTATCGGTGCCGATGATTTTAAGTTCTTTTCCGAAGAGATGGCCATTGCGGTGCGAGAAAACGACGCCAAGGCGATCGCCACCGGAAAAATCGTGCGCTCTCACGATGTGGGAACGATTAAACCCACCCAGCAACGGCGTCACTACTTAACGGTGAAAGTGCCGCTAACCGATGCAGAGGGCAGAGTGTATGCCATCTGCGGAATTTCCACCGACATTACCGAGATCAAACAAACCGAAGCCGCCTTGCGCGCCAAAGAAGAAAACATGCAAGCGCTGTTAAAAGCAATTCCGGATATGATGTTCCGGCAACAAGTGGATGGCACGGTGCTGGATGTGAAAGCATCCGAGAGCCTGGTGGGGATGCCCCCCGAACAGCTCATCGGTCAAAATTTAGACGCCTTACCCTGGGCGGAGAATATCAAAGCGGAGTTGCGAGAACGGTTTCGCCTGGGGGTAGAAACCGGGAATCTGCAAACCTACGAATGGGAAATCGAAACCGGGGAGGGGAATCATTGGTACGAGGCGCGGATCGTGAAAAGTGGTGGGGAAGAAGTGGTTTGCATCCTGCGCGACGTCACCGATCGCGGGATGGCACAAGCCGCCTTAGCCGAAAGCGAAGAACGCTATCGCTCGGTGGTGACAGCAATGGCAGAGGGAATCGTGTTGCAAGACCGCAGCGGGATGATTCGCACCTGCAATGCCAGTGCGGAACGAATTCTCGGCTTATCCCAGGATGCGATGATGGGGCGGACTTCTGTAGATCCGCACTGGCGAGCGATTCGCGAAGATGGTTCGCCGTTCCCCGGAGAAGAACACCCGGCGATCGTGACCTTGCAAACCGGCGAACCTTGCGTTAACGTGGTGATGGGCTTGTATAAAGGCGAAGCGAGGCTAACTTGGATTTCCATTAACTCGCAACCCCTGTTTCGCGCGGGAGACACCCTACCCTATGCGGTGGTGACGTCCTTTACTGACATTACCGATCGCTTTGAGGCAGAAGAGGCTCTGCGACAAAGTGAGGCTCGCTATCGCGCCATTCTCGAGGACCAGACCGAACTGATTTTGCGATTTTTGCCCGATGGCACCATGACCTTTGCCAACGAAGCATTTTACCGATTTTTTGAGTTAACGCGCGATCGCACCGTCGGGGCGCACTATCACAAGGCTATTTTTGAAGAAGATCGGCCAAATGTGAGGCAAAAGTTAAATTCCGTGACGCCAGAAAACCCGGCAGTGACGATGGAAATGCGGGCGATCGCGCGCGGCCAAATTCGCTGGATGCAGTGGGTGCATCGCGGCATCTTCGATAGTGCCGGGACTTTAGTAGAATATCAAGCCGTGGGGCGGGATATCAGCGATCGCGTCCGAGTGGAAAAAGCCTTACGTCAAAGCGAGCATTTTCTGCACAGAGTTGCCGATGCGGTGCCGCAAATGCTATATTTGTTTGACTTAATCCAAGGAACCAGCATCTATATTAACCGTCAAAGCACTGCCATTGTCGGCTATTCCCCAGAAGAAATTTGCGGCGCAAGTCCGCAATGGCTGATGGAACACTTTCATCCCGACGATCGACACCTGTGCCTGGAGGTGAACTCCCGCTTTTTCAACCTAGGCGACAGCGATATCCTCTCCACCGAATACCGATTCAAACATAAAACCGGCCAGTGGATTTGGCTCAATGCCCGAGAAGTGGTCTTTAGTCGCGATAAAAGCGGCCAACCCCTGCAAATTCTCGGCTGTGTGGAGGATATTACCGCGCGCAAAAAAGCAGAAGCCGAACTAGAACAAGCAGTGGAGGCTGCCGTGGCTGCCAACCGCGCCAAAAGCACCTTTTTGGCCAATATGAGCCACGAACTGCGAACCCCTTTAAATGCCATTCTCGGCTTTTCTCAACTGCTCCTGACTGACGCCCGCCTCAGCGCAGAACAGCAAGAAAATCTCGAAATCGTTCGCCGCAGTGGAGAACATTTGCTAACCCTAATCGACGGTGTGCTAGATTTGTCGAAAATCGAAGCCGGACGGATGAATTTGAACGAGAATCAATTCAACCTATACCTGTTACTGGCACAGGTGGAACAAATGTTTGTTTTAAAAACCAGGGAAAAGAGGTTGCAGTTACAATTTGACCTGGATAAAGACCTGCCGGCGTTTATCTACAGCGATGAAGTAAAATTGCGTCAAGTGTTGATTAATTTGTTGGGAAATGCGGTCAAATTCACCCCAGAGGGAAGGGTGACGGTCCGGGCGCAAGTGATGCCCAGCGACTCCAGAGACCCGGAAAATTCCGGTTCGCACAGTCTCGCCCAAAACGGGAAGATTCTGTTTGAAGTTGCTGACTCCGGGCCGGGGGTTGCCGCATCAGAATTCGAGCGTTTGTTTCAACCGTTTTCCCAAGCCGAAGCCGGCATTCGCACCCAAGTGGGGACGGGATTGGGATTGAATATCAGCTATCAATTCGTGCGGTTAATGGGGGGAACCATAACGGTCATCAGTGGCGGGAAAGCTTATACTCCCGGGGCGGAGTTCTGCGAAATTAATTACGATGGAACAACGGGCGATCGCGCCACGGGAAGCACCTTTAGATTCGAGATTCCCCTCCAGCCCGTCTGCCCCAGTGAAGTAGAGGGGCAGACCCCAACCCTCGGGGCGATCGCCCTAGCCGCCAACCAACCGAATTATCGAATGTTAGTGGTAGACGATCGCTCATCCAATTGTCAACTGTTGGTCAAACTGCTCCAACCGTTAGGATTTGAAATCCAACAAGCGTTCAATGGCGAACAAGCCGTGGCAATTTGTGCCGAGTTTTGCCCGCATTTAATCTGGATGGATATGCAAATGCCCGGGATGGATGGGTATGAAGCAACCCGTCGGATTAAAGCCACTCCGCAAGGCGAACATACGCCAATTATTGCCATCAGCGCTAGTGCTTTGTCCGAAGAAAAAGCGGCAGTTTTGGCGGCAGGGTGCGATGATTTGATTCGCAAACCCTTCCGAAAGGAGGAGATTTTTGCGGCGATCGCCACCCATTTAGGGGTGAGTTTTATCCCAGAGGAAACCCCCGCCCCATCCTCAGCAGGGGAAACCGCGTTTTCCACCCTGAGTCGCGATCGCATTGCCTCTTTACCGGCAGAGTTGCTGGCGAGTTTTCACCACAATTTGATGAAAGGAGACTTAGACCAAATTAGTCTGCATCTCGACGAGATCGCCGTATCCGATCCCGCTGTGGCTCAACGGTTGCGCGAACTCGCCAATGAATTTCAGTTTGAAACCATTATCGAATTAATCGAGGGGGTATGGTCTTGTGAAGATTTGGAGAAAAGGCACTGATATTAACTCCCCATGCCTTTTCCCCCACCTAGGCGGATTGGCGATCGCCACTTTCACTCTCCCACTCTCTCCCCTTTCCCCCTACCGGTTACAATCCCCGTACTCTGCCCAGTTCGCTTTACCATTACTTCACATAGCCATTAGCAAGTCTCGAACAAAAAACTGTTATCATTAAAAACAAGGGAGAAATGAGAAGCGCTCTCCTGTTCAACAGACAATCACGGGAAGCAACTCTATGACTGGGGAAAAATTTTTACGGGAGAAGCAAAATATCTTAATCGTTGATGATACCGCCACCAATTTAATTTTATTGACCCATATTCTGAATCAACATAACTATAAAGTGCGGGTGGCCAAAAACGGTAAGCTGGCACTACAGTCGGTGAAGATAGAACCTCCCGATTTAATTTTACTGGATATTAAAATGCCCGATATCAATGGGTATGAAGTCTGCAAGCAGCTCAAATCCCAGGAGAGTACCCGGGCCATTCCGGTGATTTTTATCAGCGCATTGGATGCGACCCTGGATAAAATCGAAGCCTTTAATCTGGGAGGGGTGGATTATATCACTAAGCCTTTTGAACCCATCGAAGTTTTGGTGCGCGTGGAAAGTCAGTTGCGGCTGCGGCAAATTCAAGTACAATTAGAGAATCAAAATGCAGAATTGCAACTGTTATTAACTGCCACACAAGCGCTTGCCAATTCCGCCGATATAGATGCAGCGTTTGGGATTATTTTATCGCAAACTTGTCAAACGATGCAGTGGCAATTTGGAGAAGCTTGGATGCCCAGTGCAGAAAAAACCTCCTTAAAGTATCGACAAGCGTGGTATGCTGGAGAAGGGATTTTAAACGAATTTTGTCGCCACAGTCAAACCTTTCACCTGAGCTTGGGTGAGGGATTGGCGGGACGAGTGTGGCGATCGCAAAAAATGGAATGGGTCAAAAATATTGGCTACGATAGCGGCGAACACCTTTCCCGCGCTAGATTGGCAACGCTGGCGGGACTTAAAGGAGCGTTAGGGGTACCGATTTTGGTGCAGAATAGTCAAAATCAACCGGAAGTGTTGGCGATTTTAGTATTTTTTATGAGTCAAGACCTCCAACCCTCGGGGCGATCGCTTCAACTGATCGATGCCCTTGCTCGTCAACTCGGGTCGATGATTCAGCGCAAACATGCAGAAGCGGCATTAAAACAAGCGAATTTAGAATTAAATCGCCTCGTGAATTTGGATAGTTTAACCCAAGTGGCGAATCGTCGCCGATTTGATGAATATTTATCTCAGGTATGGACAGAAATGTTTGGCAAACAACAGCCCATTTCCTTAGTGTTATTTGACCTAGATTATTTTAAACGATATAATGATTATTACGGTCATCAAGCCGGAGACGAGTGCTTGCAGCAAGTCGCGCTCGCGGCGAAGGAAGCGATGAGGAATGCAGAGGATTTGCTCGCCAGATATGGCGGGGAAGAATTTGCGGCAATTTTGCCCAATACCCCCAGAGAAGAGGCGATCGCCCTCGCACAAACCATTAGAGATCGGGTCAAACAGCTTCAACTCTCGCATCCCGACTCGATCGTGAATTCCGCCGTTACCCTCAGTCTCGGCGTAGCTAGCACAATTCCCGCCTGCCAAAATTCTCCCGAACAGCTCATCGCCACCGCAGACGAAGCCCTATATGCGGCAAAAAACCAAGGTCGCGATCGGATGATTTTCTTAGAGCGGTTGCAGCACTGTGGGCAGAAAAATTAGCCCGCCAGTGAAACGCGACCCCTATCGATGCAAGGGGGGGGAGGGGTGCGAGAAGGGTGACGAGGTTCGGGATCCACAGGGTCATTGTTCCAGAGGGGGCCTGTGGCAACAAACTGGCTCCAATTTGGCCTCTGCCGCAACCGCGATCGCCCTTTCCTACTCTATCCAAAGACAGATTTCCCCGCAAAAGTTGGATCGTTTTGTAACTTTTGATATAAAATCCTATCAGAAGGCAGGTTGCTGGCCCGAATCCGAACCGAGGATCGGGTGAATCGCCGATCGGCGAAAGCGACCAACACAAAAGAACACTAACCAACACTTATAGAAGAGAGGAAGAACGCGATGGGATACGAACTGCCAGCTTTACCCTACGACTACAGCGCCCTAGAGCCACACATGTCGAAGCAGACCCTGGAATTTCACCACGACAAGCACCATGCCAAGTACGTGAACAACTACAACGAGATGGTGAAAAGCGCCGGCATGGACGACAAGTCCATTGAAGAAGTCATCAAAGCAACCTACAATGACGCTTCCAAATCTGGCTTATTCAACAATGCCGCCCAAGCCTGGAACCACACCTTCTACTGGAACTGCATGAAACCCGGTGGCGGTGGCGAACCCACCGGCGAACTTGCCGAGAAAATCAAATCCGACTTTGGCAGCTTCGACAAATTTAAAGAAGAATTCACCACCGCCGCCAAAACCCAGTTTGGTAGCGGTTGGGCATGGCTGGTGCTCGACAATGGCACCCTGAAAGTCACCAAAACCCCCAACGCCGTCAACCCGATCGCGATGGGGCAAACTCCCCTGCTCACCGTGGATGTTTGGGAACACGCTTACTACCTCGACTATCAAAACAAGCGCCCCGATTTCGTGAGCAGCTACCTCGACAATTTGGTGAACTGGGATTTCGTCGCCGAACAAATGAAAAAGGCGTAGAAAGCCGCCTCGGAACGCCGATCGCCCCTGGGGCATGAGAAAAGCCCTGTGGGGTTGACGCCCTCAACCTCAAACCTCTTCAGGTGCTTTCTCCCCAGGGACTTTCTCCAAACCCCGCGATCGCTCAACTGCGCAAAAAAAACAGTCACGACTCCACTCGTGGCTGTTTTTTTTATGGATCCAGAGAGGGGAGCGAGCTACAAGGTCGGGAAAATACGATCGAGAAAATTAGGCGATCGCTTCAACAGACATCTTAAGATAAGGGCATAATCCACCATTGATTTACCGTGGCATGAACAGCGAACAGTTAGGACAGTATATAGAAGCCAGCGATGCGATCGCCAAACCTTGGTTGCTCGTGCAACTGCGCTTGAAAAAACTGCAAGAGCGGCGATCGCAGCTTTCCCCCGAAGAATACGCCACAGAACTCGCCGACATTCATCACGACTTGATGAACCTCGGCGAGTGGTGGGTTGGCATCGAAGCAGAAGTATTTTAGATAACATTTCTCAGGGGAAATTCCTTTATCCCCTCCAACCTCATCTCCGAAGCGCCCCAACCCAAACCAAACTCCTTTACCGTATTGAGTTAGAAATTTTTTGGGGAATGCCAAAAAATCGGATAAATGTTTACAACACAGCAGAAAAATGGCAAAAACGAAGAAAACTCAGGGCAAAACAACTGAGATTAATTTGAAAGATCCGCAATACTACTTTAACCGCGAACTGAGCTGGGTCGAGTTTAATTATCGGGTATTGTACGAAGCTCTAGACGAGCGCACCCCCCTGCTAGAACGGCTGAAATTTTTAGCCATTTTTAGCTCCAACCTCGATGAATTTTTCATGGTGCGGGTTGCGGGACTCAAGCAGCAGGTGGAAGCCCAGGTGTCTTCCCTCACCCCAGATGGTCGCACGCCCCAAGAACAACTCGATGCCATCAGCGATCGCCTGCACCCGATCGTCGCCCAACAGCACCACCACTTTCACACCCAACTGCGACCCCTATTAGTCGAGCATGGCATCCACATCCTCGACTACATGGACCTCAACCAAGAACAGCGAACCTACCTGCAACGCTTCTTTGAAGAAGAAATCTTTCCCGTACTCACCCCCCTCGCCGTGGATCCGGGACATCCCTTTCCCTACATCTCCAACCTCAGCTTGAACCTAGCCGTAGTCGTCAAAGACCCCGAGACAGAACAAGAATATTTTGCCCGGGTGAAAGTCCCCAGAGTTCTGCCTCGGTTTGTGCAACTTCCCCTACAGGTGCGCGATAGCTCAGGCTCTCAGTCACCAGAAACCCGAAAACTCTGGCAGTTCGTCCCTCTAGAACAGGCGATCGCCCATAACCTAGAATTTCTCTTCCCCGGGATGAACATTTTGGAATATCATCCCTTCCGAATTACCCGCAATGCCGACATCGCCTTAGAAGAACAAGAAGCCGACGACTTGCTCCTGGCGATCGAGCAGGAACTACGCAAACGGCGCGTGGGCGGATCGGTGGTGCGAATGGAAATTCAAGCCGATATGCCCACCTCCGTGCGCGAAATGCTCACCCAAGAAATGGGCCTCACCCACCATGAGGTTTATAAAGTGGAAGGTTTGTTAGGTCTCGGGGACTTGATGAGCTTTATGAGTTTGCCCCTGCCAGAATTGAAAGACCCGCCCTGGAACCCCGTGATCCCGCCGCCGTTTCGCAACTTAGGCGAACTGCCCCAAGATCCCAATAACGTGGAGATTGACGAAACCGAAGATTTATTTGCCGCCATCCGCGCCCGAGATCTGCTCCTCCACCATCCCTATCACTCTTTTGCCGCTACGGTGCAGCGTTTCATTACCCAGGCGGCTTACGATCCGGCAGTATTAGCCATTAAAATGACCCTCTACCGCACCTCCGGCGACTCCCCGATCGTCAATGCCTTGATCGCCGCCGCCGAAAATGGCAAGCAAGTGGCGGTGTTGGTGGAACTGAAAGCCCGGTTTGATGAGGAAAATAATATTCTTTGGGCGCGAAAGTTGGAGAAAGTTGGCGTTCATGTGGTTTATGGTTTGGTGGGGTTAAAGACCCATACCAAAACCGCAATGGTAGTGCGCCGCGAAACCGATGGCATCCGCCGCTACGTGCATATTGGTACCGGGAATTATAACCCGAAAACCGCTCGGATCTATACGGATTTGGGGTTGATTACCTGTCGGGATGATTTGGGCGCGGATTTGACTGATTTGTTTAATTATTTGACCGGCTATTCCCGCCAGCGCTCTTATCGCAAACTGCTGGTGGCACCGGTGAATATTCGCGATCGCATGATGGCCCTGATCCAACGGGAAATCGAAAATTGCAAAAATGGTCTGGGGGGTCGGATCGTGGCCAAAATGAATTCTTTGGTAGACCAGAAAATTATTGCCAAACTCTACGAAGCTTCTCGCGCTGGCGTGAAAATCGATTTAATCGTGCGCGGGATTTGTTGTTTGCGTCCCGGGGTTGCTCGGGTGAGCGAAAATATCCGCATTATCAGTATTGTGGGGCGCTATTTGGAGCATTCGCGGATTTTTTATTTTCACAATAATGGTGACGAAGAGGTGTTTATTGGCAGTGCTGACTGGATGCCGCGCAATCTCAACCGGCGCGTGGAAGCGATCGCCCCGGTAGAAGACCCGGATTTGTCTAAAGATTTACAAGAAATTCTCGGCATTATGCTCGCGGATAACCGTCAAGCCTGGGATTTGCAACCGGATGGTTCTTATGTGAAACGTCGTTGCGAGGATAAAGCCAGCGAGCAAAGTTCCCACAATATTTTGATGGAAATGGCCCTGCAACAAGGTCACTAGATTTAATCCCCAAACCCTGGGATATCCGCCTCTGATTTGACTCGTTCCCAGGTTTTTCCTGAGAACGAGCAACGAGGGATTAAGTCATGGGTTGTTCCGGAAAGGTACGGTTGAATTCGTCAATCAAATCGTCGATTTCTTCTAGGGCTTGGTTCACGTCAATTCTGAGCGTGCCGAGGTTGGGTTGTTCTAAGAGTTGCTCTAGGGAAGCGCGTTTGCTAGCGATCGCCTCAATCCGTTCTCTGAGTTTCTGTTCGTCCATTGATTTAGCTTGGTAATGCTCCATGTGGCATACCGTTTATTTTAGCCCCCCTGGGATGCGGTGGCTGGAATTTGCAGTGGGGCAGTTTATTATCATAAATTGTCAAAAATGTCAAGGGTAAATCGGGTGGCGGGCTGATGTGAAGCCGTTTGAAGGGCGATCGCACCCCCTCACCTGCACGATTGCGCCCCTCAGAATTGACCCCGGGTGAAAAACTCGCCCCAAAACATGAGACACTTTTGCCATAACCGGGGAAAATAAAAAAAACCGCCCTGGAATTACACTCAACCCAACCTCTTCTGATGTTACGTCAAACTTCTTTAGGAACCCTCGGTTTAGCAGTCGGCGGTATTATCACCGTCGTCGGCTTCTACGCTTATTTCAACGACTATGCCACGTTAAATCTGGCGGGCTTTTTTTACGGCATTCCCCTGTTACTCGGCGGTTTAGCCCTCAAAGCAGCCGAACTCAAACCCCTGCCATTTTCCCAACCCACCCCACCGGAAATCCTCGACTTGCGAGAACAATTGGCGACCCCAATTCAAAATCAAATTCGCAAAGATGTCACCCGCTATCGTTACGGGCAAGAAGCCCATCTCGACGATACCCTCGCCCGCTTGGGGTTGAGTCCCTCGGATGAAGCCAGACCCCTCCTCGAAGGCATTCGGGAAATGAAAATAGACGATGCTTATGCTTTAATTTTAGAATTTGATTCGCCGAAAATTCCCCTATCTACCTGGCAAGAAAAGCAAGAAAAAATGACCAAGTTTTTCGGTCCGGGCATTCGAGTAGAAGTCAATCAACCTGCCGAAAATCGCGTAGAGGTGGCGTTAATTAGTTTGAATCGCACCGATAAAAACGCAGCCTAATCCCGTTTTTAACAAGAACCAGCCAATAGGGACAAGGTATTTTCTTGTCCCTAACCTCTCTATCGTTAGTTTTTAGCCCGGTACAGAAACAAAGAATTAGGAAGTGCAAATATCCAGAAAACGGAGAAAAATTATTTTTCCAGACGCACGACATACCACTGCAAAAAGTGACCGGGAGCTACGTCAAATTCGCAATCATTTTCTAGTAGATATTGGGCTTGTTCTTCCACGGTATTAAATTTCAGCAAGTCTCTGGGTAAATTTCCTTGCCGATCGCCTAACACTTGTTTGAGCTTCTCGAGCAGTTCCGCAGCGCTGAGAATTTCCTCATCGGCGTCGGCTTCGAGGACCACAAAATACTCGTCATTTTGATACATTAAAGAATCTGGCATAATTCGATGGTGATAATTCGTCATTAATATTGAGTGTGGCGAACCCGCCGGGAGCAACTCGAGGCCAAGAATTGTGCGGTGGGAGTCAGAGGCTAGCCCCAGGGAGCCGCACAACCGCCCAAAATACAGGCAGGAGCGACCCCAACCAATTTTAACTGAAAAAAGCAAATTGCGCGAGGGGGAAGCCACGCAAAAAACCATGAGAGTGCAAGGGCAATCGCAACGGTTCCATCCGGGGCGGAAAAACTAAAAAAAAGATAACAACCAGGTTAACTTGCCTCGAGAACGAACCGCAACAGGTCAAAAACTGTAAGCTGAAGGGGATAGGGGGGGGAAAAGGGGAAGACTATTTCATAGGCACAGACAGTGCCCCTCAGCTAAAATGCAAGAGAGAAACTTGGGGCCAGCGATTAGCAGATCGAATGAGGGCGTAATGCTGATAGGTTTAGAAACACTTTTAGAAACCATGATGTTCCAGAACGGGATGCCGAAGGCGAACTGGATGGAGATTTTCGCATTTATTCCACACGGACATTGCTACTTGTGGAAGCCCGGATTGGTATGGTTGCATCTGATATCCGATGCAGTCATTGCGCTTTCCTATTATGCCATTCCCCTGATGCTGCTGTATTTCATCCGCAAGCGGAACGATTTGCCATTTAGCTGGATTTTTCTGTTATTTGGAGCCTTTATCATCTCCTGCGGCACCACCCATCTGATGGGAGTCTGGACCTTGTGGCATCCCGACTATTGGATATCCGGAGGGATTAAAGCCATCACAGCCGGCGTTTCTCTTGCCACTGCCATTGCGATCGTGCCCTTAATGCCGAAAGCCCTAGCCTTGCCCTCGCCGGTGCAGCTAGAGATGGCGAATCAAGAACTGCAAAAAGAGATTAGCATCCGAGAGGAAGTCGAGACCGAACTGCGACAAAACGAAGCCCTGTTTCGGACCGTATTTGAAGGATCGGCGATGGGGATAGCGATCGCCACCCTAGACGGAAAGATTATCAAAACCAATCGGGCCTTGCAGCAGATGATGGGCTACCAGGAGTCAGAACTAGAAAATCTGACCTTAAGCGAGTTAAGCGCCGACGAGGAGACCCGCGATCGCGAAAACGAACTACAGCGAGAACTCACCGCCAAAGAACGCAGCAACTACGAATTAGAAAAACGGTTAATTCGCAAAGATCGGCAAATCATCATTGCCAGAGCGATCGCCTCAGACATCACCGACGCCGACGACGAACCCAAATTTCTCGTCAGCATGGTAGAAGATATCAGCGAACGCTTCCAAGCCGAAGCCGAGATCCGAGAACTCAACGCCCAACTAGAACGGCGGGTAGAAGAACGCACCGAACAACTGCAAACCGCCAACGACGAACTGCTGCAAGAAATCAACGAACGCCAGCGCGTCGAAGCCGCCCTGCGCGAAAGCGAATCGAGACTTCGCACCGTAGTCATCAACGCCCCCATCGTGTTGTACGCCACCGACAGCCAAGGAACCATCACCCTATTTGAAGGGAAAGGATTGCGGACCTTGGGCGTCAGCGCCGCAGAAAACCTGGGTCGTTCAATATTCCAGTGCTATGCCGATCGCGCGGAGGTAGTGCGCGGGATAGAAAACACCCTCACCGGAGAAGAACAAACCTGGATCTCCCAATTTGGCGAAGTAGTATTCGAACATCAAACCACCCCAGTGCGCGACGAAAGAGGAGAGATCGTCGGATTAATCGGCATCGCCACCGACATTAGCGATCGCATTCGTTCCGAACAAGCCCTGCGCCAAAGCGAGCAACTGTATCGCACCCTTACCAGCAACTTTCCCAACGGGGCCATCTTCCTGTTCGACACCGAGGGACGGTATTTGCTTGCCGAAGGGGCCGGTTTAGCCGATGTAGGGTTATCCAAAGAACAACTCGAAGGCAAAACCGCCGCCGAAGTCTTCGATCGCGAAACCTGCGACGCCATAGAAGCCGATACCCGCGCCGCCCTCAACGGGGAAGCCACCGTGCGCGAACTGCCCTACGCGCACCGTTACTATCTCTTCCACACCTTACCGGTCCGCAACGAAAGCGGGGAAATCTTTGCCGGGATTGGGGTATTCCAAGACATCAGCGATCGCTTCCAAGCCGAAGCCGCCCTGCAAGAAAGCGAAACCCAACTGCGAACCATATTCGAGCAAGCCGGCATCGGCATTGTGCTGGGCAGTTTAGACGATGGTGGGATTGTCAAAAGCAATCCGGCATTCCAACAGACGATCGGTTACAGCGGCGAAGAACTCTGCCAAATGGTGTTTAGCGAATTTACCCATCCCGAGGATCTCGCCAAAGAAATACCCTTGTTCCAGGAAGTCGTTGCCGGCACCCTAGACAGCTACCAGATGGAAAAGCGCTACATCTGTAAAGACGGCTCCTTAATCTGGGTCAATTTGAATGTTTCCATCGTCCGAGACGCTTTAGGCAACGCCCAATTTGCCATTGGCATGGTACAGGATATCACCGAAAGGCTGCAGGCGGCGCAACAGTTGCAAGAAAGCGAAGCCAAATATCGCTCCGTGGTGAACAACATCAAAGAAGTGATTTTCCAAACCGATGCCACTGGGGCCTGGACCTTTCTCAATCCCGCCTGGACAGAGATTACCGGATTTAGTCTGGAAGAAAGCCAAGGGAAAAACTGCATCGAGTACCTGCATCCCGACGATCGCGAAACCGTCTCCGAGCACTTACAACAGCTCATTGGTAGAGAGAAAGACTCCTGTCAAGAAGAAGTGCGCTACCAAACCAAACAGGGAAGCTATCGATGGATGGAGGTATTTGGGCAAGCCAACCGAGACGAAACCGGAGCGACGACCGGCCTAAGCGGCACCCTGAACGATATCACCGATCGCAAACAAGCCGAAGCCGAAAAAAACCGATCCATCGAGTCGCTCAAAGAAAGCGAAGCCGCCATTCGCGCCCTTTATACCGTCACCGCAGATCGCGAACTCGACTTTGACCATCGCTTAGGGCGAATGCTGGAAATGGGATGTCGGAGATTTGGGTTAGAACTCGGGATGGTGAGTCGCATTGAAGGGATCGATACCGAAACCCTGCCCGGGAAATCCCTGCGTTACGAAGCGATCGCCGCCCGACTTCCCCAGAGTGCCCCGATCAAAATCGCCAAAGGAGACGCCTTCAATCTCGACCTGAGCTATTGCTCCGCCACCGCCTATTCAAACGAACCCATCTGCATCGAAGTCGCCGCCGAATCCGAGTGGCGCAACCATCCAGCATACAAAGCCCGTTGCCTGGAATCCTATATTGGCGCGCGATTGATGGTAGAAGGGCAGGTATATGGCACCCTGAGCTTTTTCAGTCCCAACCCGCGCCGCCAGACCTTCAAAGCGGTGGATCGAGAGCTGATGAAGCTCATGGCCCAGTGGATCGGCGGCGAAATCGAGCGCAACACCACCCAAACGGCCCTGCAACAGCAACTGCATCGCAGTTTGCTCCTCGAACAAATTACCCGAGAAATTCGCCAAAGCCTCGACGCGCAGCAGATTTTTCAAACCACAGCCACCCAAATCGGGCGGGCATTTGAGGTCGATCGCTGCTTGATTCACGCTTACCTGAGCGAACCGGAACCCCAAGTTCCCGTAGTGGCCGAGTATTTAGAGGCGGGGTCGTCCTCGATGTTGGAACTCGAGGTCCCCTTGGTGCCGATGGAAGGCAACATGCACATTCAGCAGGTACTCGCCCAAGATGAAGCGATCGCCTCGAATGACGTTTACAAGGATCCGCTGCTGAAAAATGCGACGGAAGTGTGCCAGTATATCGGTCTCAAATCCATGTTGGCGGTGCGAACCTCCTACCAAGACGCCCCCAACGGGGTAATCGGGTTGCATCAAGTGCGCTACTTCCGCCGCTGGCGGCGCGAGGAAATCCAATTGCTCGAAGCTGTGGCCGAACAAGTGGGTATCGCCTTAGCCCAAGCCCAATTGCTCGAACAAGAAACCCGCGCCCGGGAGCTTGTGGCCGAGCAAAATTTGGCCTTAGAACAAGCGCGCACCAGTGCCGAAACCGCCAACCGTGCCAAAAGCGAATTCCTGGCCACCATGAGCCACGAAATCCGCACGCCGATGAATGCCGTCATCGGCATGACCGGTCTGCTCCTGGATACGGATTTAACCGCAGATCAGCGCGACTTTGTAGAAACCATCCGCACCAGTGGCGATGCCCTGCTGACGATTATCAACGATATCCTGGATTTCTCGAAAATCGAGTCGGGCAAACTAGAACTGGAAGAACAACCATTTAATCTGCAATTGTGCGTTGAAGAATCTCTGGATTTAGTGGCCTCTAGAGCGGCTGAAAAAGGGTTGGAATTGGCCTATATCATCCATCCAGATACCCCCCTGGGCATTGTCGGCGATGTCACCCGCCTGCGGCAAATTTTGGTGAACCTGCTGAGCAATGCGGTGAAATTTACCGATCGCGGAGAAGTGGTGGTGTCGGTGAAGAGAGTAGACCCGCCGTCTGAACCCTCGGGGCTGCCACGTTCCGATTCCCCCCGGTCGAAGCTTTACCACCTGCAATTGGCAGTGCGCGATACCGGCATCGGAATTCCCGAACAGCGCATGGAACGGTTGTTTAAGTCGT
The DNA here is from genome assembly GCF_055795085.1 of Phormidium sp. CCY1219. Lineage (NCBI taxonomy): Bacteria > Bacillati > Cyanobacteriota > Cyanophyceae > Oscillatoriales > Oscillatoriaceae > Phormidium > Phormidium sp. CCY1219. The sequence continues at coordinate 16,913 of NZ_JAYFEQ010000463.1, forward strand.
TCTCGCAGGTGGATTCCTCCACTACGCGCAAATATGGCGGCACCGGCTTGGGATTGGCGATTAGCAAGCGCCTCAGCGAACTGATGGGGGGCACCATGTGGGTGGAAAGTCAAGAGGGGATTGGCTCGACGTTTTATTTCACCATCCTCGCCGAACAAACCAACGAGATCCCCACCACTCCTTTGCAGGATAATGTGCCGCAATTGAGCGGGAAGCGGGTGCTGATTGTGGACGATAATGCCACAAATCGCAAAATTCTCACCCGCCAAGGTGAATCCTGGGGAATGGTTCCGCAGACGGCGGCATCGGGCATGGAGGCCCTGGAAGCGTTGCGCCCGGGGGTGGGGAATTTCGATCTGGCAATTTTGGATATGCAAATGCCCGAGATGGATGGGTTAACCTTGGCATCGCAGATCCGTAAGTTGCCGGGGGGCGATCGCTTGCCTTTGGTGATGCTGACTTCGATCGGTCGGATCCCGGTGGATGTGAAAACCTCGGGGATTCATTTTGCGGCGTTTTTGAATAAGCCGATCAAACAATCTCAGCTTTATGATGTGTTGGTGGGGATTTTCTCTCGCTATCCGATGCGGGTGCGATCGCGCAAGTCTCGCGGTTCTACAGTGGCTTCGGGTGCGGCGGATGGCGGCGCACAGCCTGAGCGCAGCGCCGCCGAACCGAAAAATCTCAAGGTGCTGTTGGCTGAGGATAATGTGGTTAACCAAAAAGTGGCCCTGCGGATTTTGCAGCGCCTCGGATATCGGGCAGATGTGGCCGGTAATGGATTGGAAGCGATCGAAGCTCTGAAGCGCCAAAGTTATGATGTGGTGCTGATGGACGTGCAAATGCCGGTGATGGATGGGTTGGAAGCGGCGCGTCAGATCTGTGGGGAATGGCCGGTCCGCAAGGATGTTTCTGCGAATGGTCGCCCCTGGATTATCGCCATGACGGCTAATGCTATGCAGGGCGATCGCGAAATCTGTCTGGCGGCGGGAATGGATGAATATCTCAGCAAGCCAATCCGCATGGAGGCACTCACCGCAATCCTGGCTCAATGTCACGTGGCTCCAGTTTCGCCGACCCCCCCGCCCACTCCAACTATAGAACTCACCCCGGAATCGCAAACCATGACTCCTTCTCAATCTCCTAGTAACAAACCTGCTGACATGACTGACGCTTCTTTGCCCCAACCCTCCGCCCGCGAGGCACATTCTCCTACGCCCTCTCCATCGACTTCTATCGATTTCAAAGCTGTGGATATGTTGCGAGAAATGGTGGGTGAGGATGACCCGGAAGGTTTTGCTGAGGTGGTGCAAAGCTATCTCTCGGATCTGCCGACTTTGCTCGAACAAATCGACGCTTCTATATCTGAATCGGATATGGAAACTCTGCTGCGCGCGGCTCATACCCTCAAGTCTACCAGTGCTACCCTGGGCGCTACCGCTCTGGCAAAGTCGAGCAAGCAACTGGAAATGATGGTCTGCGCGACTTTCGATACGGGAGACCCTTTGCCCCCAGAAGCATCGGCGATCGCCTCAGAATTGCACCAGGAGTACGAACGGGTTCATGCGGTTCTGTTAGGCATGATATAACGCTTCTCGGCACTGCATTCTCATCTCTGAACCTGCGGGCCTCGCAGTAGGTGGGTACCGCCCACCCTACGGTACCGGTTTGAGCAAACTGAGTTGCTTATTTTGCATCAGTGCTTATCCATCGGCGTGGTTCCATTTGCATGGAGAAAAGGGCAAGGAAAAAAATGCCACCCATGATTGTTTCATCCCGGGGCGATCGCCCCTTGCCGCCGACTGGAGCGTTAGAATGCACTTGAGCAAGGGCGGGAGAAATCTGGCAAAATGGAGCCTATTCTCCCACAGAGCCAATCACCAATTAAACCCCACTCTGGTCTGCATCCCCCAGGTTAGGGGTGAAAATGTAAGGTGAAAACTCCAGCATTCAGCAATCAGAGGGGTATTTTATCTGCACCTTCTGGGTGCAGTTATTTAAGATCGGAGTAAATTCCCCTGGCGGTGAAAATCATCCCTCCGGGCGGAGAGAGACGATGCAGAGCGTGAGGTTGGGTGTGTCTGAATGTCCAGTTTGTGGAAGTGAATATATTGCGGGAGAAGACACCTTATGCCAAACCTGTGGCTGGGATCTGAGATCCGTGGATCCTTCTGAGGGTGGCTCGTTATCTGAAGCCTCTTTAGCTAAAGAACAGGCGAAACTATTTTGGGCGCGAAAAATGTGGGAGCGGGTTAATGAAAAGGACTCCTCTATCAAAGGTTTAGAGTGGAAACTTGCCGATATCGAACGCCAAATCTCGAAAGTTTGGGGACGATTTGAACATGCGACGAAAGAACGAACAATTTTACAAGAACGAGTGGATAGCGTGTTATCGGGAATGGAGGAAGACCGATTCGATCGCTATCAAATTAAAAAATACTTTACCGAAGAACGAAATCTGCGTCAAATGACGCAAAAACAAGTCGAACAAAAACTCAATCAACTGTTTTCTCAGTTACAACAAGTGAATCAGGAGCGCGGACTTTTGCAAGAACAAATCGGACAAGTTCAGGCTCGTTTAGATGGTTTGGGTGATGAAGGATTGCCCGAAATGCTCGCGAAGCTCTCTCGCGAAATCGAGCAATTAACGCAACCCAGTGGCGGTGATGGCCTCGCCATTCGCGAGTTACAAGGGCAGTTGGAAGAATCGCAACAGGAACGAGCGCTTCTCATCGAACAGCTCGATCGCGAACGAGAACGGGTGAGTTCTTTACAAGCGGAAATCGAACAGTTAAAAGATTCCCTCCACCAGTCACAAAGCACCTCCAGCGAAAGCCGATTTGAATCGGAAATGGTGGATGCTTTGATTTGTGCAATGGCCGATTCTTCAGAAGCAGTTCAGCGCATGGCTTACGCTTTGTTAAAGCGCAGTCATTCGGAAAAAGCCAAAATGGCTTTAGAAGAATATCAACCCTATCGCTTTTTCCGATGCCTCCACGTGCTAGAACATGAAAAAGCGGTGCGCGCTGTGGCTATCGATCCCCACGGCCATTTTCTGGTTACGGGCAGTAACGATCGCACGATTAAACTCTGGGAACTCAATACCGGCAAACCCATTAAAACCCTCTCGGGTCATGCCGGTTCTGCGATCGCTCTGGCTATTAGTCCCAATGGCGAATTACTCGCAAGTGGTAGCGGCGATAATACCATCAAACTCTGGCATATCGCGACCGGCAAATTGATGTTTACCCTCCGAGGTCATACCGGATGGGTGAATACGGTCACCTTTACCCCAAAAGGCAATACCCTCGCCAGTGGCGGTGCTGATAAAATGATTAAACTCTGGAATCTCAATACCCAAGAATTACTCGGCACGTTCTACGGTCATGCTAGCGCCGTTCGTTCTCTGGCTATTAGCCCCCAAGGCAATATGCTCGCTAGTGGCAGTAATGATAATATGATTAAAATCCGCAATCTGCTCACCGGCGAACTCCTCCATACCCTCACCGAACATACCGGATCGGTCTCTTCTGTGGAAATTAGCGATGATGGCAATATTCTCGCGAGTGGCAGTAACGATACCACGGTCCGTCTCTGGAATCTCGGCACCGGAAAATTATTACATACCCTCTCGGATCATACCAGTGCGGTCATGTCTGTTTCAATTAGTCAGAACCGCACGATTGCTAGCAGTTCCGATGATGGCAAGATTAAAATTTGGAATCTGGATAAGGCAACCCCCATCCACACCATATCGGCTAACAAAAATATGTCCGGATATGATAGTTACATCCTCTGCAGTACCATCTCTCCTGAAGGGGATAAAATTGTCACCGGGTCTGATGATGGAAAAATTAGAATTTGGGGCGTATCTGATTGATTTTTTCTATCTTTTTGTTGCAGTTTACTCCCTGGCTTACCCAAATATTGCTCAATAATCAGCCACAAATCCTCGGAAACCTTCTCTGTCCTCTTCGTTGAATTGCATTCTCGGCTAAAAACACCACTTGAATAATGACGAAATGTCCCGTATGCCAAACCGAATTCTCGCCAGAAAAGCCGCCGCGCTGTTCGGTGTGTGGCTGGGATTTAACGCCCTATCCGGCAAAAATAGCTGCACCTATTCGTCGCCTTATTTTACAAAAAGAACGGGCGAAAATTGCTTGGGCGCGACAACGGTGGAGCGAGAGGCGATCGCAGCAAGCTAAACTAGAGCGATCGCAGCAAGAACTCCACCGCCTCGCGACGGAAAATACGCGGCTTCGGTCTCAATTAAATCCGCCAGAATCGCCGCCACCCGAACCTACCAATCCCTCCCCCACGGTGACGCCAACCGTAGAAGTTTTAACCCAACCGGCTATCCAATCCTACGCCACGTTAAAAGGACATTTTCGGTCGGTCAGCGCCCTGGCGATCGCCCAGGAAGGCAAGCTTCTCGTCAGTGGCAGTTGGGACAAAACTATCAAACTTTGGAATCTGCAAACCGCTGCTGAAATTCGCACGCTTTCCGGTCATTCTTATCCGGTGAATGCGGTGGCTATCAGTCAAAATGGTTGGACGTTAGCCAGTGGAAGTAACGATAAAACGATAAAATTATGGAAAGTTAAAACCGGTCAACTTCTGTTTACGAAATCGGCTCATCCGGAATGGGTGAGTGCGGTGGCAATGAGTGCGGATGGCACCCAATTAGTCAGTGGCAGTTTGGACCGCACGATTAAATTGTGGAATGCAGTGACGGGAAAAGAAATTATCAGCTTGCAAGGACATGAAGGCGCAATTTATGCCCTGGCCCTGAGTGGAAATGGGCAATTTTTAGCTAGCGGCAGTTTGGATACCACGATTAAACTGTGGGATTTGAATGCAGGGGAGGAAATTGCTACCTTAATCGGACATAGCGATCGCATTAATTCCTTGGCTATTTCTCCCGATAATCGAACCCTGATCAGTGCCAGCGCCGATACCACAATTAAACTGTGGAATTTAACCACCGGTGAAGAAATTAGCACCCTGAAAGGACATGAAGATAGCGTCAACTCAATTGCTTTAAGTCCCGCTGGGAAAATGCTGGTCAGTGGCAGTTCGGATACGACGATTAAACTGTGGGATTTAAGTCAAGGCACTGCCATTCATACGTTAACCAAACATACCGATAGCGTCAATGCTGTCACGATCGCTTCTACGGGAAAAACGATTGCCTCTGCTAGTTCTGACAAAACAATTGAAATTTGGCAGATGCCCAGTTAATTCGGGTTTTCACTGCCTTGGCGATCGTTCCATCCCTCACCGTGACGTACTCCCGACGCCGACCGCTTAGGCGGTACGGCGCGGGCTTCTGGGCCCAGACCTTTGAGATCTGGGTTT
>NZ_JAYFEQ010000464.1:0-11751 GCF_055795085.1 Phormidium sp. CCY1219
CTTATCATGTCCAACGAATATAATTGCGGGGGACCGGGGGTCAGTCGCTCGGCTTATATCCCCACGGATAAATCCGGAGGCTTTACGCCGATTCTCGGTAATCTACGCGATTTGAAATTGAGGGTTGCCAAACCATGCAAAAAACCCACCTCACTTATTCCACGCTTCACTTAAATGTGAAACTCCGGGGAGCTGGGTTTCCGATTCTTTGCTTGCACGGACATCCGGGACACAGTGGCTGCATGTCTGTGTTTAGCGATCGCCTCTCCCACCGCTTCCAAATCATCGCCCCTGACTTGCGCGGCTATGGTAAAACCCGGGCGCAATCCCCCTTTCAGATGCGGGATCACCTGGAAGACTTGGACGCCTTGCTCGATCGCCTGAACCTGGATAAATATTTGCTCTTAGGCTGGTCTCTGGGCGGAATTCTCGCCCTCGAACTTGCCCTGAGACATCCGCATCGGGTCACGGGATTGATTTTAGTCGCCTCAGCGGCGCGCCCGCGCAGTAGCCATCCCCCAGTGAGTTGGCAAGATTTGTTTTTTACCGGGGTGGCGGGGATTATCAACCGGATTAAACCGAGTTGGCAATGGAATATCGACACTTTTGCCAAGCGATCGCTGTTGCGCTATCTGATTGCCCAACATACCCCCCTGGCTTATCGCTATTTAGCCTTGGAAGGCACCTCCGCCTATTTGCAAACTCATCGTCACGCTCAACAAGCCCTGAATGCTGCACTGAAAGCTGGCTACAACCGACTGGACGAGTTGCCCCAAATTCAATGTCCCGCCTTAGTCCTTGCTGGGGCAGCGGACCGACACATTACCGCAGAAGCGAGCCGCGAAACTGCAGAGCGCCTCAATCGGTGCCAGTGGACATGCTACCCCAATACCGCGCATTTATTTCCTTGGGAAATACCAGATCGAGTGTTGTGGGATATCGAGCAGTGGATCGCTGCCCATCCCGAAGTGGTTGCACCAGCAGGGTGGGAGTCTGGTTGAACGGTCCGAGTCCAATTACATTTGACCGCTGAACACCGGGGCGGATCCTCGGTGGGCCATCTCCCCAACTTCGTCGAAAATCGTCAGGTTGTCCGGTTTGCACCGTTTAATCCCATAACCGATGCCCTGCGCGCCTTCTTGCTCGAGGTCTTCTAAATAGCCGGCGATCGCTGCTTCGGCTTCTTTCTTGGACAGAAACGGGCCGAAGTAGTAGGTGCAGCGGGGCTTGTCCGTGGAAATTTCTACCCAGCAAGCCAATCCGAGAATGTCGATCAAGCTGATTAAGAGTTCTTTGAGTCCTTTCATGGGAGTCCCCCTTTTACTAATTGGTTATGAAGTTTTACACAGGTTTTCCGGGAGCGAAGCTTGTTACATTTCTTTATACTCCGTTGTATTTATTTTTTCAATGACATTTTTCTTTACATTTCCCCTAGAGAGCGATCGCTGACGATGGATCTCGTAGAGGGCCATTCCCGTAGCTACAGAGACGTTCAAGCTGGGGGTTTTCCCGGGGAGGGGAATCGACACCAGCATGTCGCAGTGCTGCTGGGTCAGCAAACTCAGACCTTTGCCTTCGGATCCGACCACCAAAACCGTTGGGTCGGAAAAATCCACGGTATGTAACGGTTGGGTGGCATCGTCGGCGGTCCCGTAAATCCAAAATCCCGCTGCTTTCAATTCTTCCAACGCTCTGGCGAGATTGACGACCCGCGCCACCGGAAAAGATTCTAAAGCCCCCGCCGCCACTTTCATCACGGTGGAGGTGATCCCTACCGCCCTGCGTTGCGGGATCGCCAAGCCTTGCGCGCCGATCGCCTCGGCGGTGCGGACGATCGCGCCTAAGTTGTGAGGGTCGGTAATCCCATCACAAACGACCAACAGGGGTTGGTGGGAGAGGGAAAATGCTTTATCAATCAAATCGCTCAATTCCCAGTAGGCGTAGGGGGAGATTTGCGCCACGACCCCTTGGTGATTCGCGCCTGTGGCGATTTGGTCGAGGCGTCGGTAATCCACTTCATCCACGATGGTTCCCGTGGATTTGGTTTCATTGATTAAGGTGTGAAAGCGGGGATCGTAGCGCAGTTGCGGTGTAATCCAGATTCGATGCAGCTTGTGCTGCTCTTCCAGGGCCGCCAACACGGGATGGCGACCGTAAATCAGGTCGTTTTGCTCGCCCTCGCGTTCTGCAGAAGGCTCAGAACCTCGAGAGGACGGCGGTTTACCGCTCCTTCGGTTGGTTTTCAAGCGCGGCTTGCGACTCGAATGCTTTTCTGAGTTTAATCTTGGTTTTTTCCCTGGCATGTCATCGATTGTTAACTTTTACGGCGAGTTCTGAGGGTGAAAATGGCTCCTTCTCAGGAAGCTCGGCACTCAGACAAATTGAAAATCGGCAATTGAGAACGATCGCGCAACCTCGGTGGGCGATCGCGGAGGCGGAAATAGATTGCCAATTGTAGATTGTTCGTTGCTCATTGTTCGTCTGCACGAAAGCGCCTCATTCGGGGGTGAGGCGGGAAAAGATAGGCAACACCTCGCGGTAGTGTCGGCGCGCGCGAGGGAAAGCACCCCACAGAAAAATCAGGGTTTTTCCACCGACGCTTCTGTAGTGACATCTTCTTTCCCGAGCAGATCGAACAGTTCGCTCAACCGCTCGGGATCGCTGAGGTACAAATATCCCATTAAGGTTTCCAGGCTGGTTGCCTTGCGGTAAATTTCCGCATTGATGCGCTTCGGCCCTCCCGTGGCGGCGTTGCGTCCGCGTCTTAAAATTTCTAATTCGTGATTGGTGAGGTGGGGTTCGAGGGATCGCAGTGTCTCCGCCTGACTTTCCGCTCGCACTTTCGACACCACTTGATTATGATAGAGCTTTGCCCGCTTTGGCGGGAGCAAACAAGCGGCTCGAATGTAAAGCTCGTACACCGCATCGCCCAAATATGCTAAAGCCACCGGTGATAGTTGCTGCAATTGTTTCCCAGACAAGACGTTGACTGGTAGCCGCAGGCACAATCCCTCTGGGCGATCGCACCGCTGATTTGACTCTGGGTTTGGTGACATGCTCCCCATCTTCGACGTTACAGACCGCGATTGCTCTGCCGAGTTTTGAACGGCTTACGCCGTCAGCGAAGCATTTCTCTTGGCACAGCAATTCCCGGCTTCCATTCGATTAACTCCCCATTTATTGTAATGCTAAATTTTCGTCAACCGCAGCTTTTCTGCATTTCCCGGCCAAAAGCTGCTTGAGAGTGGTTGGTTCACTTGCACCGAGTTTCTGTTCCCCCGATCCGACGGGATTCGGGGAGTTCCCCTCGATCTCGGTGTGCTATCTTTTATTTTTATCTGACATTATAACATTATCGAGAATATTTGGGAACGCGAATTTCCGGACATTTCTGCTCCCCACTAGCTTTTGCCATCCGGCATTGTCCCGGCCTTGGTTAAATTTTATACCTTTCGTCCAGGGCGGCAGTATCCGGGGCAACATGTGCCCTGCCCCTCGGCGATCGCAAACAAGCTATCCAGTACCGAGCACTGGATAGCCTTTTTTCCCTTCTTTTCGTTTAAAGACTCAAGAGCTTTTGACGTTCTCGAGTGCGGTTTCCACAGAAGGTTGCAAGGATAAAAACTGCTCTAAGCGAACCAGTTTAACCGTTTGAGTGACGCGGGGATTGGTGACAATTTGCAAGGTACCTCCAGCATTTTGAGCTTTTTTGACTAGCTGCACTAAAGCACCTAACCCCGAACTGTCAACAAAATCTATCTTGGACAAATCCAAAATGATGTTACTCGGTCCGTCATCAATACACTTACCGAGCGCTTTCCGAAAAGTTGCTTCGGAAAAGGCGTCCAGTAAGCCGGTGAGGCGGAATAGTTGGTATTTGTTCCCGACTTCGCGCGTGCCTCGAAGGCTAACGGTCAGGGTAAGTGGCTCAGGAATAACGCCCTCCTAGCTGCATACTCCTAAAATCGACGCTCTAGTATAGAGGCTTTCTCGCCTTTTGTCTATAGGCGAGGCTGAAAAATTTAATTTGTACATTTTATAGTTGACGATCGACTCGATCCCGAGCGATCGCCAGTGACCGAGGGGAAAAACAACAGAGCCGCGCTCTTGTTTTTCGCATCCATCGGGGATCTGCCTTAGCGGCGGTTGCCAAGCCACTGCCCCGCAAGGGAGGGCGCGCTGTTGGGATCGAAATCCCCGAGCGAGCGGCCCGACCGCCCTAGGCAACGCGCGCAGTGTGCTTGTGCTTACAGACGACTATCATAACACAGGCCGGATCGCTTTTTCGGGAATGGGGCAAGACGGGTCATTGCTGCCCCACCGCCCTGCTTTGCGCTCCCCATTCCCCTGCCAGATTTTTCCCTCTCGGCAGAAATATCCCTCAATTGTCCCTCAGTTGGGGGGGGGGGGAAATTCTGCCGTCACTGGCTCAACGCCAGTTTTCGCGGTGGGGCGGAAAACTGCGACTCCCGTGACATTCCCAGGGCGCAAACTAACCGAGCGCTTTTGACCCCTGGCGCGTTTGTCGCATTGATTCTACGAATCGCTCAAAAATATAGTCAGCGTCGTGAGGACCTGGACTCGCTTCCGGGTGGTACTGCACGGAAAATATCGGCAGGGTTTTGTGACGCATGCCCGCCACCGTGCGATCGTTGAGGTTGAGATGGGTCACTTCCACGCTATCTGCGGCTAATGATTCGGCATTGAGCGCGAAACTGTGATTTTGGCTGGTAATCTCTACCTGACGCTGCAACCCGGCGGGTTGATTTAAGCCGCGATGGCCAAATTTGAGCTTAAAGGTGTCGGCCCCCATCGACAAGCCGAGAATTTGGTGTCCCAAACAAATGCCAAACATCGGTTTGTTACTGGCGAGCAGTTTTTTCGTGGTTTCGATCCCCTCTTGCACGGCGGCGGGGTCTCCCGGACCGTTGGAGAGAAAAATTCCGTCGGGATTATATTTCAGGATGTCTTCGGCGGAGGTATTCGCGGGCACCACGATGACTCGGCACCCATAAGTGGCTAATCGTCGCAGGATATTGCGCTTGATGCCAAAATCAATGGCGACCACGGTGAAGGTTTCGCCGTTGGAGGAGCTTTGCGGGTTAAATTCCCACGGGGCATCGGTTCTGCGACCCCATTCGTAGATTTTGTCCGTGGTGACTTCCGGCACGAGATTCAAGCCTCTCATGCTCGGCGCGGCTTGGACTTGCGCCAGCAATTCAGCCGGATCGAGAATTTCGGTAGAAATGCCCCCGTTCATGGCCCCGACGATGCGAATTTTGCGGGTCAGCGATCGCGTGTCGATGCCGTAAATTCCGGGAATGTTGTGTTCTTTTAGGTATTCGGGCAATCCTTGGGTGGATCGCCAGTTGCTCGGTCGCTTGCAGATGTTGCGGGCGATCGCCCCTTTCACTTGCGGGTGGTTCGATTCTTCGTCTTCGGGATTGACCCCGGTGTTTCCCAGTTCGGGATAGGTGAAGGTGACGATCTGTCCGCAATAGCTCGGATCGGTCAACACTTCCTGATAGCCCGTCATCCCGGTATTGAATACCACTTCCCCAATGGTGGTGCCGGTGGCTCCAAACGACCAACCGCGATAAGACGTTCCATCTGCCAAAACGAGCAAGGCAGGTGTATCGGCAGAAAGCGACATAGAAACCTCTTTTCCTAATTCGATGTCAGTTGTCAGTTGTCAATTGTCAGCGGTCAGTTTTTTATTGTCAATTGTTCGGTTTTGTTGACACCTGACCCCTGAGTGTGACTTCCACTACTCGGCATTATCCCATGAGTTTTTTGGACTGGGGCATTCTTCCCTAGGGGAAATGTGGGCAGGCGATCGCAAATCCGCCCCGCGCCTCCTCTTCACCGCACCTCACTTAAGCGAGAAATTCGCCAATTCCCCCACCTCTCCCGCCGCCCTTTCGTCTTCCCATAGAGAAGCCATTAATCGTGTCTCTACACTGCAAAATCATTCCACTCCTTGCCGAACCATTAAAATAGATTTAAGTTTCTCCTTTGCCGGGGGAATTCTAAATTAAAGCCCTAAATCCCCTCCTACGCCGTTTTCATTTCCACACCCTGCCAAACGTCTTGATAAAAAAAACTCCGATGAACAAACTCTGTGCCCTACTTGTTGCCATCATCAGCCTTACTCCACTCTCCACCGGCACCCTCGCCCAGGAATATGAAGGCTGTTTTATGATCGATGGCGATGGAAATGTCATCAAATTAAACAACCTTTGCCCGGAAGAACCCCCCGTCCCCACCACCACTACCACCACCACCAACCCCGAAGGCGTCTTCCAAATTCCCATCAAACGTCGTGAGGGAGGCATTCCCGTGGTGGATGTGGTTTTTAATGGCAACGAAGCGGGCGAAATGCTCTTCGATACCGGTGCGAGTGCCACCTTGATTGCCCCTTCCACCGCCGAAAAACTCAATTTGGTTCCCTTCGATACTGCCCGCATCGCTACCGCTAGTGCCTCGGATATCGAAGTCGAGGTAGCGCGCCTCAATTCTTTACAAGTCGGCGATGCGATCCTCGAACAAGTCCTGGTGACGATCGCCCCTCCGGAAGTGGAAGACGGATTGCAAGGAATGGGACTGTTAGGACAAAATTTCTATGGCCAGTATGATATCACCATTAAAGAAGATGTCATCGAATTGAGAGTTAGAAATTAACCCGCTCTAATTATTCGGGACAAGGCAATGCCTTGTCCCGATAATTCGTGCAACTAGCGCGCAAGAAACGCGGAATTTTCCGATTATCCTTCCAGAAACTTCACTAACTGTTCCAACTTCGTCCAAGCGGCACCGCTTTGCAGGATATCCCGAGCTAAGGCAATGCCTTGGGTACAATCTCCCATCGGCACCACACCGCCGACTTGTAGGGCAAAGGCGGCATTGAACGCCACGATATCCCGTTGGGGTTGGGTTGCGCCGCCTTGAAGCAGCGATCGCAAAATTTCCACATTTTCCTCCAAGTCACCGCCGCGTATGGCGTCGGTGGGTGCCCGTTGCAACCCCACTTCTTCCGGGGCGATGCTGGTTAATTTCACTTCCCCATCTGACAAAATCGCCAAGTCGGTGATTTCGGCTAATCCCGCTTCGTCGAGTTTCTCTCGCCCATGCATCACGATCGCCAACTTTGGCCCTAATTGCTTCAACGCCTCGGCGATCGGCTGCACTAAATTGGGATCGCACACGCCGATTGTCTGGCCGGTGGGATGCAGGGGATTCACCAACGGCCCTAATAAATTAAAAACCGTTCGCACTTTTAAGGTTCGCCGCATCGGTGCTACTACCTTCAGCGCCGGATGCCAACCGGGAGCATACAAAAAGGTGATGCCCACTTCATCCAGTGCCGCCACAACTTTCTCCTCTGGCGCATTCAAGTTCACTCCCAACGCTTCGAGTACGTCGGCGGATCCCACTTTACTCGAGGCGGATCGATTGCCGTGCTTGGCGAGTGCAACTCCCGCCGCTGCGGCTACAAACGCCACTGCAGTGGAAATATTAAAGGTGGAGGCTCCATCGCCCCCGGTTCCACAGGTATCGATAACAGGGGTTTTTCCATTGGGCGATCGCTTCTCAATCCCGCCGGCAGATTGGGACTGCAATACTTTCGCCATCCCCGCCAGTTCTTCCGCCGATACGCTTTTCGCTTGCAAAGCGGCTAAAATCGCCCCGGAAAGCACTGGGGGAATGTCTTCGTTAAGCCATCCTTGCATCAGTTGACTGGCTTGCTGGCGGTTGAGAGATTGTTTGTCTAATAACTGTTGCAGCAAATTCGGCCAATTCACCGGGGCGCTGGATTCCGCTGCTGGGTCGATTTCTTTTAAAGTTGAAGGAGAATAGGTCATAGCTTGGTTGATTGCTCTGGCACTGCGCTCAGTTGAATATCCCAATCTGTCAATTTTATCCGGTTCTGGATCGAGGTAGGGTGGGAATTTCCCAATTTTACCGCGATAAACTGGGGCAAACTCTGGCACAACCACAGGCATGTTTTCTCTTTGCTGTGTTTCTTCATCGCTTTAACCTGGATTTGGATTGAGTTTTGGGGTTTGCCACTTATGTGTAGGAAAAAACCCGGGGGCGATCGCTTCTCCATTTTTGCGGCAATAACGATGGGGGTTGACTCTGGTTTAACCGATTGATTTTTCCGCCGATTTTTGGTTGGCGAGGGGGTGTAGTTTCGTTCAGTTGGTGGGCATCCCTGCCATCGGTGAATCACACCTCAACCAATTTTTGCGATCGTAGGCGGGGCAAAATTTTCCCGCCGATGGGCGCAAGGAGAAAATCCAGCAACCGGGGGATGAGATATTAAAATCAAGGGGTATCGGTTGGGGGATGGTTGTGAAAAACTTTCGTTACGGGTTAGAGATTGGAGAATATGTCGCGATCGCTGGCGCAATCGCCGGATCGGTGTGGGCTAGCATTTCTGGAGAAATCCTCTATGCTGTAGCACCCATTTCTCTGGCGCTGGTGTTGAGTCTGATGGATCGCCGTTTGCTCAGACGCGAGTACCGCCAAAACATCGATCGGGCGATGATGCGGGTTGAGCAAGACACCGGCATCAGTATGGGAGAACAGCAGGATTTGCATCAAGAATTAGAGAAAGTGGTGGCGGCGTTGCGACAGGTGCGATCGCAGCAGAAAAGTGTAGAACAAGCTTTGGTACCGATGAAAAATCAGGTGGAAGAGCTATCCCAAGAGTTTAGAACCCGCCCGGAATTGGAACAAATTGAAAGTTTGACGGCGGTGATTACAGCTCTGCAACAGTGTATTGACGGACTTCCGTCTCCAGGAGGAATGCAAGAGCAAATGGGGGAACTCGAAGGACAAATCGTACAGGCGATCGCTCGCATTCCTTCTATCGTAGAAGTGGAAGTGCAGCAGCAGTTAGAAAAACAATTTCCCGACGGAAGCAGCTAAAATCAAGTATTGTTTTTTCGATGCGGTTTCAAGTTTCAATTCTCGAGGGTTTCGAGTATTGCGCCGTAACTGAACTATCACCAACCCGTTAAATATGAGCGTCACAACTATCGCCCCGCCCACTGCTAGATTAATTGAAGTATTCTCCGCGATTCAAGGGGAAGGACTAAATGTGGGAACGAGGCAAATTTTTATTCGGTTTGGGTTATGCGATTTGCGCTGTGATTTTTGCGACAGCGCCCATACCTGGGAAGCGCCGGACACTTGTCGCCGGGAAAAAACACCGGGCGATCGCGATTTTGAAATTCATTCCAATCCGATTTCTTTGCCTGAATTACTGGAATGGATCGGGGCGCAAGATGAACCGAATTTACACGATAGTATCAGCCTCACCGGGGGGGAACCGTTGCTCCATGCGTCGTTTTTAAAAGAGTTTTTGCCGCAAGTTAAACGGCGGACTGGATTGCCGATTTATTTGGAAACGGGGGGGCATCGTCCGCAACAGTTAAAAAGTATTATTTCCGCACTCGATTCGGTGGGCATGGATCTGAAATTGCCCAGTGTCAGTGGGGAAACCCATTGGGAGGCGCACCGGGAATTTCTCCAGCTTTGTTGCTTAGCACAGATTGAGGTATTTGTCAAGATAATTATCAGCGATCGCACCTCCCTGACGGATTTGCAACGCGCCGCCGAGTTGGTTGCCGGTGTCAGCGCCGAGGTGCCGATATTTTTGCAACCCGTTACCCCCTTAACTCCCGCAGAAGCGGGGCGATTCGGCAGCAAGATGCCCCCAAAAATGGAGCCACCAGCACCGACAAAGGTGCTGGCGTGGCAGGCGTTGATGAAGGGTTGGCACAAGCCGGTGCGGGTGGTGCCCCAAACCCATAAACTGTTAAGTCAGTTGTAATCGCGTTCAACAGGCAGTGGTTAGTACACCGTTTCGGTGTTGGTGGCAGCTTCTCGGGCGGCTTTGACTTTGGCTTTGGCTTTCGCAGCGCTGCGTTTGAGCGCTTGCAGTCGCGCCTCGTATTTTGCCCGTTGCCGTTTTTTCGGGGTTTGTTCGATTAAGGCTTTTAGGGCACTACCGAGACTTTTGTACGCATTGGGCAGAGAATAGCCAAACCGAGTGGCGATCGCGATGGCTTTCTCATCGGCTTCAATGGCTTCGGTGAGGGTGCGATCGCCGTTATTTTTCTGGTAAAGACGATATCCCGCCACGCCGCACAGGGCCAGCGCTAGCATCAGCAGCAACCCATCTTGCACCCAAAGTTCGCCTACCGCACCGCCTAAACCAATCGCCAGTGCAGCCATTTCCCATCCTTCTTTGGGAATGGTATCGTTTTGAATCCGCGCGACTTCATGCCAAAACAGCAAGTTGCGCTGATCCAGTGCAAGCTGCTCCCACTTTACTAAGTCCACTTGGATTTCTACCTGATCGCTGCCAATTTCTTCGCTTCGGATCAGGGGTGGATTAACCTCGATCGCTTTTTCCACCATCACCCAACTTTGTAACTCCGGTGGCAGTAAACCTTTTAACCGCCTTAGTTCGATCATGTCAGCTTTCGTAGTCGTATATGAGGTCATTTCCTCCAGCCCCAGAGAATTCGACATAAAAACAAGGGTATCACTGTTGGATCGTAGCTCTTTTTCGGTCAGAAGCACCACTCCTCCGGCGTGCGGGTTACTCTCCCTCGGCTCTGTCTCATTTTAAACGCCGATCGCTTGGGCCTGCATGGGGCAAGCTTTATCGCGGATTTGGATTGGCTTTTGCCCCGATCTCCCTGGTGCGAGAAAACCGAACTCTCGCCCAGAGCGATCGCTCTACCCCCGGATTCGCGATCGCTCTTTCTCCTCACCCCCCCACTCTTGTGATTTTTCTTGACAAAATTCTCAACTGTCACTATAATAACATCATTCTTTTGTCTCGTTTTCGCAACTCTAATTTGCAAGTTTATCCCGCCTGTTTACTTTGCCGTTGCCCTGGGTTAGGGTTTGATAACCCCACCCGGGCGAAGCCGCTAATTCCTTGTCTAAAGTCAATATTACTGGCTAAATTGTTGCTATTTTCCGATTTATTTCCCAGATAATGCGACAAGGGAAAACGAAAAAATAGCAAATTAAATGTCAAAAGCAGGTAAAATTGGGCGGGACAGATTGACCGGCATTTGATGGGTTGAACGAACCGATCGCTGATGGATCCTCGCATGGGTGCGCTCAAGTCGGTTTGGGGTGGGTGGCAATTGAGGAGAGAGGAAGGGTGACACAGATGTGGAATGGGTTAAGAATGAAAAGGCAACCGATCGCAGTGGCGATCGCGGCGGTGACGGGTTGCATGGTGGCATTACCGGCGATCGCCCAACTCGAAATCGGTGCGATCGAAGAAATTGCCGGGGACGAAACCTGCGCCGATACGGGCGGGATCCTCGCGTATGCCGAAAGCATCAACTATCGGGTTTATATCTGTAGCGACAAAGACGATCCGAGTCAAGCGAGACACTACCGAATTAGAAACAAAAACCAAGCGATCGGGATTAATCTCGAAGCGGTGGACTACAATCCGCAAAAGCCGGGATATTTTGAATTTGTCACCCCCAACAGCGTTTATGTCTTACAAATTCCCTCCGAACAAAATCCCGAACCCACAATGGGGGTGCAACTGCCCAATGGCGCGCAAGCGCAGGAAAAAATACAACGATATTTGAGTCGGTGAAGTCGGGAAAAATAACCGGGACAGAAGCAGCAGTAATCTGCCATATAACAATTAAAGCATTGCTTTTAAGCTTTGCCCCCATTATGAATATATTTTATCCCATCCCC
>NZ_JAYFEQ010000465.1:0-26852 GCF_055795085.1 Phormidium sp. CCY1219
AATCCCTTTCAGGGATTAGTGGAAATTGAGACATACAGAGTACGGATTAATCCCAGAGTCTTCTTTCGAAGTTTCAATCCCTGAAAGGGATTAGTGGAAATTGAGACTATAAGTAAATCTTATAGTAATTGACAATGCAAAGTTTTGTTTCAATCCCTGAAAGGGATTAGTGGAAATTGAGACAATACCTCTATTTAAAAGGAGGCACAAAAATTCGAGAAGTTTCAATCCCTGAAAGGGATTAGTGGAAATTGAGACTTTCGGTAACCTTAGAAGAAAAAAGAGGAAAGGAATATGTTTCAATCCCTGAAAGGGATTAGTGGAAATTGAGACATCATTCAGAAAAGGAAAGAGATACAGCGGTATAATGTTTCAATCCCTGAAAGGGATTAGTGGAAATTGAGACCTTGCGAATGTCGAATCACACCCGCGTCTTTCATTCTAGTTTCAATCCCTGAAAGGGATTAGTGGAAATTGAGACAAACAGCGTTCGATAAAATCAATGATTTTGTCGCTAAAGTTTCAATCCCTGAAAGGGATTAGTGGAAATTGAGACAGCGCTTTGGATGGAGATGCCGAAAATCTCAAAATCAGTTTCAATCCCTGAAAGGGATTAGTGGAAATTGAGACGGCAATTAGATTGATGCGCGATCGCGTTCTTTTCAGTTTCAATCCCTGAAAGGGATTAGTGGAAATTGAGACATTAGATAATCAGTTTCGGAATATTCCATTATCATCAAGTTTCAATCCCTGAAAGGGATTAGTGGAAATTGAGACTGGTTTGGGACAATTAACGAAGAAGAAAACTGGTGGGTTTCAATCCCTGAAAGGGATTAGTGGAAATTGAGACGTGGCGAACCGCTTTTAATTCCCCTATTCATCAGTTTCAATCCCTGAAAGGGATTAGTGGAAATTGAGACCTATGAAATGAAAGCACAGATTCCAGGGCAACTAATAGTTTCAATCCCTGAAAGGGATTAGTGGAAATTGAGACGCGGGTCAGCGCCACATACAACAAGTTCATCTCTTGTTGTTTCAATCCCTGAAAGGGATTAGTGGAAATTGAGACTTCCTTGACTTATTGCCCGCTCGAAAAGGCAATTTTAAGTTTCAATCCCTGAAAGGGATTAGTGGAAATTGAGACCGCGCTGTGGTTGGGGATGTTCCTTTCGGTTGTAAGCGTTTCAATCCCTGAAAGGGATTAGTGGAAATTGAGACGCGCCAGGAGAAACAGCAGCGGCCACGGCAGAGGAGTTTCAATCCCTGAAAGGGATTAGTGGAAATTGAGACGGCGAATTTATCTTGTCCAAAAAAGGAGCGATTTACAAGTTTCAATCCCTGAAAGGGATTAGTGGAAATTGAGACTCGGCAACGGCGATCGCACCTTTGGCGGCACCAACGGGTTTCAATCCCTGAAAGGGATTAGTGGAAATTGAGACTTACCGGGAGCGAGTTCTTCCCGACATTCACCCTAGTGTTTCAATCCCTGAAAGGGATTAGTGGAAATTGAGACTTTACTCCGCAATCCGTAGATTGCCCGGTCTGTGCTGGGTTTCAATCCCTGAAAGGGATTAGTGGAAATTGAGACGCGGCCCTTCAGGAAGAAGGGCTGGAGCTGGTAGAGTTTCAATCCCTGAAAGGGATTAGTGGAAATTGAGACAAAGCAAGGTGCTTTAAGTGCAGAAGAGGCCGCCGGTTTCAATCCCTGAAAGGGATTAGTGGAAATTGAGACTGATAAAAAATGGCCTAAAGAAGCTTTGGTTCTAGATGTTTCAATCCCTGAAAGGGATTAGTGGAAATTGAGACAGCGCCAGTTAAGGCGATATATAGCCCTCCTGAGAGAGTTTCAATCCCTGAAAGGGATTAGTGGAAATTGAGACCTTGTTCCTCTGTTTTGCTTCCGCCTAGTTGGGCTTGGTTTCAATCCCTGAAAGGGATTAGTGGAAATTGAGACAATGTAGAGAGCAAAAAAGAGTAGAATCGAATGTACGTTTCAATCCCTGAAAGGGATTAGTGGAAATTGAGACGCAAGTGGATTGTTTCGAGTGTGTTCCAATCCTAAAGTTTCAATCCCTGAAAGGGATTAGTGGAAATTGAGACACCTACCCGCGATCGCGCCTTTAGCCGGATCGCCTCCGTTTCAATCCCTGAAAGGGATTAGTGGAAATTGAGACTTGTCCTTCTCCGGAAGAGTGGGTTCAATACGAGTTTCAATCCCTGAAAGGGATTAGTGGAAATTGAGACGTGGGCGATCGGTCATTAACTCTGGATGAGTTAAGTTTCAATCCCTGAAAGGGATTAGTGGAAATTGAGACCAAAGACGACGATGTGTTGCAAGCGATTTTTTCGCACGTTTCAATCCCTGAAAGGGATTAGTGGAAATTGAGACTTTTTGGGTTGACTGTAGTTGGTTCGCAGTTGCCCGTTTCAATCCCTGAAAGGGATTAGTGGAAATTGAGACGACCGAGGTATCAGGTTGGCTTCATCTGGGAAGCGTTTCAATCCCTGAAAGGGATTAGTGGAAATTGAGACTGCTTCCAAATTGCACGCCCATCTTGCTCTGCAGTGTTTCAATCCCTGAAAGGGATTAGTGGAAATTGAGACTCGGATTCTGAAAGATTGATGATTTCCCGTTTCGTGTTTCAATCCCTGAAAGGGATTAGTGGAAATTGAGACACCTCTATTTTTCGTTTTGTTTCTCCGGAAATATTGAGTTTCAATCCCTGAAAGGGATTAGTGGAAATTGAGACCCGAGAAGTAGACTTAAGTCAAAAAGAATTGGCGAGTTTCAATCCCTGAAAGGGATTAGTGGAAATTGAGACGACACTGATTATCATGTATTTACTCATTTAAGTTGCCGTTTCAATCCCTGAAAGGGATTAGTGGAAATTGAGACAGGAAGCCCAGCAAATTGCGTTGGAAATCTCGAATTCCGTTTCAATCCCTGAAAGGGATTAGTGGAAATTGAGACTGCTGAACAATCGAGTGAATCCATTCCACTCGGCAGAGTTTCAATCCCTGAAAGGGATTAGTGGAAATTGAGACATGTTTGATGGCATGGTCTAAATTATAAAATTCTTGGTTTCAATCCCTGAAAGGGATTAGTGGAAATTGAGACATTTATTCTTGCTAAAGATGGAGGAGCGATTTACAAGTTTCAATCCCTGAAAGGGATTAGTGGAAATTGAGACAGGATATTGCTTTAAATATTCAGGAGTGGGGAACCCGTTTCAATCCCTGAAAGGGATTAGTGGAAATTGAGACAGCAACACAAAAAAGCTCCGCGATTAGCGCCCTCCAGTTTCAATCCCTGAAAGGGATTAGTGGAAATTGAGACCGGATCGATTTGTCGGTTTCCAGCTTGGATGATGTGTTTCAATCCCTGAAAGGGATTAGTGGAAATTGAGACACCGGCGCGAGTCACGGTGATAGTGTCCCCGTCGCTGTTTCAATCCCTGAAAGGGATTAGTGGAAATTGAGACTATAGCGAAGAAGCGATCGCGATCGCAGAGGATTGTTTCAATCCCTGAAAGGGATTAGTGGAAATTGAGACCCTATGGCTGGGGATGTTCATTTCTGTGGTTTCCGTTTCAATCCCTGAAAGGGATTAGTGGAAATTGAGACTTCCTTTGCCATGCGCGATAATCTCGAAATTGCCATTGTTTCAATCCCTGAAAGGGATTAGTGGAAATTGAGACCACGTGACCATGCGATCGCATCATGCGATCGTGCGGTGTTTCAATCCCTGAAAGGGATTAGTGGAAATTGAGACCACAACCCAGCCGGGCAAGGGTTACCGGGGAACGAGTTTCAATCCCTGAAAGGGATTAGTGGAAATTGAGACGACCCGGCGGGAATCCAGATTTAAAGAAATATAGGCTGTTTCAATCCCTGAAAGGGATTAGTGGAAATTGAGACCACCCGAATCGACAAGGCGGATCGACCGAATCACCAGAGTTTCAATCCCTGAAAGGGATTAGTGGAAATTGAGACTAATCTGACTTACCATCCGATTGACCAGGCGATCGCGTTTCAATCCCTGAAAGGGATTAGTGGAAATTGAGACTTCGTCCCGCCAGCCCTCGCGCCTTTTCAATTGCGTGTTTCAATCCCTGAAAGGGATTAGTGGAAATTGAGACCGAAAAGGAGGCTAGGCCAATGATGGCAATCACAGTTTCAATCCCTGAAAGGGATTAGTGGAAATTGAGACCTTTTTTTAAGTTGGGTGAGCAACTTTTTTTGTTTTGTTTCAATCCCTGAAAGGGATTAGTGGAAATTGAGACTGTGAAGATGGATTGCTTCGTGCTGTCGGTCTCACCGTTTCAATCCCTGAAAGGGATTAGTGGAAATTGAGACAAGCAATCGAACTCAATACCATTGTTGAAAAACTTCGTTTCAATCCCTGAAAGGGATTAGTGGAAATTGAGACGCCAGATTGAGAAGAGATTCCCCCATCGTTCAGCGTTTCAATCCCTGAAAGGGATTAGTGGAAATTGAGACCTGAAAGTCTTGCGCCACAAGACTTTCAGAGGCCGAATGTGTTTCAATCCCTGAAAGGGATTAGTGGAAATTGAGACAAGCATTATCCTCGAAATGGATTGTCTTTAAAAATTAGTTTCAATCCCTGAAAGGGATTAGTGGAAATTGAGACTTCGCCAAATTGCTCGATGCTGATTCGAAAGTGGTTTCAATCCCTGAAAGGGATTAGTGGAAATTGAGACCTGCGGCCTCTCAGAGCTAAGGCTTAGAAGAATCCGGTTTCAATCCCTGAAAGGGATTAGTGGAAATTGAGACTCCGCAAGGCTCCTGATGTCGCCTCGATGGAAATCTCGTTTCAATCCCTGAAAGGGATTAGTGGAAATTGAGACAATTAGCGGGATTCCATCCACTTCTGGAAAATAGGTTTCAATCCCTGAAAGGGATTAGTGGAAATTGAGACCTTTGGGACCCCTGGTTGGAGGCGATCGCAATCTTAGTTTCAATCCCTGAAAGGGATTAGTGGAAATTGAGACAAACCAGCAGCGAAGGCCAACGAAGCCCACGAACCCGTTTCAATCCCTGAAAGGGATTAGTGGAAATTGAGACTAAGCAATTTCTCGCCACTCCCAGGGTGCTATTTGCGTTTCAATCCCTGAAAGGGATTAGTGGAAATTGAGACCGCTGCGGGGGGAGCCGGGGCGGGGGAGGCTGTGGCGGTTTCAATCCCTGAAAGGGATTAGTGGAAATTGAGACCTTGTGCGTCAAGCGGCAGAAATTGAGGATAAACTAGTTTCAATCCCTGAAAGGGATTAGTGGAAATTGAGACTTTCCCTGCGAGAAGAATCTGCGATTGCAATAAGTGGTTTCAATCCCTGAAAGGGATTAGTGGAAATTGAGACAAACGCGGGACTAAAACTTTTAATTTTTGGATTTGTAAGTTTCAATCCCTGAAAGGGATTAGTGGAAATTGAGACAATGTCGAAAGTCTCAATCGCGTGCGCCTTCCAAGTTTCAATCCCTGAAAGGGATTAGTGGAAATTGAGACGAATATGCCGGCACTCTTAACAAATCCCGATCACGTTTCAATCCCTGAAAGGGATTAGTGGAAATTGAGACGTACTTTATTTTTTGACTTGATGCTTGCCAAATTGGCGTTTCAATCCCTGAAAGGGATTAGTGGAAATTGAGACACGCCAGTGCAGCGCCAAAAATTGGCCAATCTATGTTTCAATCCCTGAAAGGGATTAGTGGAAATTGAGACCTTGCGGTGCTAATTCAGCAAGCTCAGATTCAGTAAGTTTCAATCCCTGAAAGGGATTAGTGGAAATTGAGACTATATCACATAAAGAAACCCGTCCTCAAAATGAGGTTTCAATCCCTGAAAGGGATTAGTGGAAATTGAGACTCTTTTTTAGATTCCGAACACGCGATTGCGCCCCAAAGTTTCAATCCCTGAAAGGGATTAGTGGAAATTGAGACCTTTTCTTATCCCAGGATGAACCGCTATAGCACCAGTTTCAATCCCTGAAAGGGATTAGTGGAAATTGAGACTGGATGGTTAATTCATTCGCTAAATTAATAGTTAAATTGTTTCAATCCCTGAAAGGGATTAGTGGAAATTGAGACGTCTTTCCGATGGAATTTCACTTCCCCCGCATCATCCGTTTCAATCCCTGAAAGGGATTAGTGGAAATTGAGACTATTGGTTTGAGCATGACGGTATAAACCGGTATGCGTTTCAATCCCTGAAAGGGATTAGTGGAAATTGAGACTTTGGAGGATGCAGCGGGTGGCGTAGTTCCGGAAATGGTTTCAATCCCTGAAAGGGATTAGTGGAAATTGAGACACTGGCAACGAGTGACCGAACCCGCATGGACGGACGAGTTTCAATCCCTGAAAGGGATTAGTGGAAATTGAGACATCGACCTTCTAGTTCTTCCTTGTCACCTTCGAAATAGTTTCAATCCCTGAAAGGGATTAGTGGAAATTGAGACCTTTGCGGTTGTTAACCCCAGGCGCGATATCTTCTTAGTTTCAATCCCTGAAAGGGATTAGTGGAAATTGAGACTATTCTGTAGTATTTTTGAAGTATCCAATGATTAGCGTTTCAATCCCTGAAAGGGATTAGTGGAAATTGAGACGCCGTCGCCGAACTTGCTGCGGCAAAGGGGGACGTTTCAATCCCTGAAAGGGATTAGTGGAAATTGAGACGTTTGGGGACTTAACAAGCTTTGGTGTGGAAAACGGAGTTTCAATCCCTGAAAGGGATTAGTGGAAATTGAGACCCAACTCTTCCCAATGCTTAAAAAGCGAAAACGCGTTTCAATCCCTGAAAGGGATTAGTGGAAATTGAGACTTTCACGTCATCCAAGCTAGAAACTGTCAAGTTGTTTCAATCCCTGAAAGGGATTAGTGGAAATTGAGACAGTACAATGGTTCCGACCAAGCGTGTATTCCTTTTCTCCGTTCCTGTTTCAATCCCTGAAAGGGATTAGTGGAAATTGAGACTGCAGGCAGTTGAAACCCTTACTGTATTTAATTTTCAAGGTACGTTTGCGGTAATCGATTCTTAAACTACCATTTCCCAGAACCACCTGTCAACCCCCTTCGTTGAAAATTACCTGAAACTCCCTCCCTGCAAGGGGTTGGGCAACTGCGGTAATCGGATAGAACGGCAAACCCGCCTGCAATCCAGAGAGGACAACGGTTTCGGACGATAAATTTACCCCAACCTGTCCCACAGCTACCCATTACCGGAAAAGCTAGGCAAAAAACACCGTCTTGTCCACAGGCTCCACCCCGCCGATGCGTTCTATTTTACCTTGGCAGCAGCGACACAGAACTTGAAACATCACGCTATCCTCCTCCGGTTTGATATGTTCCCGGAGGCGCGATCGCAGTTTCGCGTACTGAGTCTCGGTTAACTCGCACTGAAACACCGAATACTGCACCCATTGCCCATAAGACTTGAGAATCTTGTGAACCTTCGTTCGGCGCTTATCCTCCGGAATATCGTAAACCACCGTCACGTACATCGCATTTCCTCCTATTTTCCCATTCAACCAAACACTACTCAATCCCCCATCGCCCACTACTTCAGCACCAACGGCGGATAAGACTCGATTTCCCCCATCAAATACTTCCCCAACAGTCGCGCCTGAATTTCAAACGCCTCCTGATAGCTACACTTGCGACCCATCACCGGATGCTTGAACTGCGATTGCTTTTTCTGTTCGTACAACCGCAAAAAGGTTCGCAACCCATCCCGCGTCAACGACACCGCATTGCTTATCGGTTCCGTGACAAAATCCTCCACACTCAGCACTTTTTTATTCACTCCAGACAGCACCATTGCATCCACCACCAACGGACGAAACTCTTCCATCAAATCCAAAGCTAACGAAGGTCTCCCATAGCGTTCCACATGCAAATAACCCAGATAGGGGTCAAATCCCACAATATTCACTGCACTTTGAACGTCATGGCGCAGCAAAGAATAGCCAAAACTCAACAAAGAATTCACCGGATCCGTCGGGGGTCTGCGCCGTCGCCCCGCAAACTCAAACCCCTCCGCCCGAATCAACTCATTAAAGCAGCCAAAATAAGCCGCACTCCCCGCCCCTTCCAATCCGCGTAGGGAATCAATTTTCTCCGCTTTTGCCACCGAAGCAATTATCCCTTTTATCCCCTCAATTCCCGCCGTCACATTCAGTTGCGAATCATTCCGCTTCGCTTGTTGCAGCAAACTCCGATAATTCTTTAACTTTCCGCGCACGAAACCGCGCACCACATGCACCGCTTTTTCCGTTTCTCCCGCCGCTTGCCATTGCGCCTGACGCACGAAAATATTTTTCGTCACCTCCGGTTCCAACCGTCCTAAATAGCGCCCGGTATGGGTCAAAAAGCTCAAGGGAATGTGACGTTCCAGCAACTCCGTCACCACCCCAGGCGACACCGTTGCCCGTCCCAAAACCACCACGCCATCTACTTGAATCAATGGCACATCCAGCAACTTTTCCCGATTCGCCCGTACCTTTAATCGTTCGTCGGTTTTGCCAATAAAACAATCATCTTGTATCACATAAACCGTTCCCATAATTTCATCCTCCAAACTGTGAAAGTTTCACCAACAAGCATGAATCTGTCATTCCCGCACAAGTGGGAATTCAAAAAGCTATTTAATTCGCCTCTTTGTAGCGCTTCATTTTCTTTGTCGCCTGGGGCAAACAGTGGCGATAAAGACTGCATCCCCGACAGCGCGGCCCATAAATTGCCGGGGGCATTTCTCCCGTGTTTAGCAGGGTAGAAATTTCCTGAATGGTGGCGATCGCAGTTTGCCGCAAAGACTGGGAAAACTCCACCACCTGACGCCGCCGAGACTGCGCGTAATACACAAACCCTTGGGCGATCGCCTGTCCCATCATCTCCTCCAAACACAACCCTTGCGCGCACACCTGAAGCGCATCATTTTCCCATTCCCCGCGATTTCCCCGCTTATATTCCACCGGAAACACCTCCCCGGATTCCAACTCAATTAAATCCGCCTTGCCAATTAACCGATACCGTTCCGACTTCAACCAAATCCCCCGCACTTGCCAAACCTCCTCCCGATTTTCCTCCCCTACAGAATGCACCCGCCGATGTAAATCCGTCCCTTCAATCGTGTAATGATTCTGCCCAAATTCCCCCGCACAAAACATCCGCCACCACCGATGCGGACAATAGGCATACTGATTCAATGCCGCCAACGGAATATACTCCAAATTTTGCATTATTTTCCTCCAAATTATGATATAATTCTCAACAAAAATCCCCTTACACCACTCGTTCCTAGGCTCGGCCTAGGAACGCCCCGAGTGAGGCTCCGCCTCCTACAAAACCCGCAATCAATCAACCCGAATTCAACCGCCGAATCATCCCCATTCCCATCGGCGTTTTGCGCCCCGCCCCGCAGTACAATGCGAAATCCGCCAACACATTAATATCGCGAATCACCTCTGGCGGAACCTGACCCAAAATCGCATAACTCATCACCCCAACACAGCCAATAAACTTGCTGCGCTTATCGGCAACAATTTCCGAATGAATATTGACGTAACTGGGGAAAATACCCGACAACAAAGACTCAGATAGTGCAATATTGCTGTACTTATTCCAACGGTGCAGCAAACTATTAAAAAGCGACTCGCGAGTGGGCAAACAAGAATCGTATTTTCCCTGACGAAATGCCGTGGGGGTGCAAAAGGCAAACTCGATTTTTCGCTGCTCTGACGAAGCATTTTCGTACAACTGCGGGTAACTGGAAAAATTCGCCCAAGGCTGACTCGAATGTGGCGTGCCCAAAATCTTGGTAATCTGCAACTCAGCCGACCCCAATTTCCAGAGGCGATCGCGATTCAACGTCAGCCAAAGTTGCGTCAAATTGCCAAACAAAGAATCATCCAGCAGGGAAACCCGCCACCAACAGGAAGTTCCCGGCGGAATCGCTTTCTGATGGTTCCATTGCAACAAATGCCCCGAACTTCCCGAGGATTTACTCACCTGCAAGGGACTAATCGTAAACGCCTTTTCCGTTTTCTGTTCGTGCAAATTACTCGCCAATGTCGGGTTAACTGAATTGACGAGATTTAAAAACAAAGCATGCAGATGTCTTCCCTGCAAAAACTGCGGCGAAATCGCCGACTCCGGAACGAGGTTAATGACGAGACTATGTGGCATAATGGAGAAATAAGCTAATGGTTTGCAGGAACATTTGTCTATTTTTAATTTAACCTATGGTATTGGTTTAGTGGCCGTTATAACCGGGGTTTTGGATAGACTTTTTGGCAGAAAGCAACTTATTAGAGATATAAAACCGATTTCTTGTTCCCTTTCTCTAAAATTACACCGAGGCTCTCGAAAGTCAATGTAGGGGGAAGGTGGGCATTGCCCACCCTACTGCTTAGGAGGGTTGAGTTAAAGAGCCTGGATAAGTAAGGATCGCTGTGGTTTTCTCTCGTTTGTAAAGGAGTTTATCATCCAATCCAGAGGGCTTTAACTTGATAAAAACTCCAGGCAACTCTAGAAACCCTAAATCAGCCTGGTATTGATATTCTGGCTGTGCTTCTGGCATGAGCGCACCTTCATGGGTGGCGGATATTTTAATTAGGATAGTTTTGGCATAGGCATAACCGGGTCTTAAATCGCGCAATTCCCAGCAGGTATTTTCGCGATTGTAGTACCGTTCAAAAACATGAGTATTGGCGTATTGGTTCTCCTTATTTTGAATTAGGCGATCGAGGGGGACAGAAGCTTGAGGCATTTTGTGAATGTCATCGCCGTGGGTGCCATCATCGTAGACCAAAGTTGCCGAAGGCGTCCAACTGCGGGTCACGACTAATCCTTTTTCGTGGAGGGGTTTGTAGGTTAAATCTGCACCATAAACGTAGTCATGCAGCATCGAAAACAGTTCCACCACGCGATAGTCATCAACCCGGTGCGATCGCCGAATGAATTGAGCGATTTTATCGCCATCAAAGTGCGTCAGAGATTGAAGACAGTCCTGGTACTCTGCCCATCCATTTTCATCTAAGGTTTGGCCATAAAACGGAATGCGATCGCCCACAATTCTGCCGATAACCACCACCTTGGCATCAGCAATATTGCCCTTGCGATTGCACCGTCCCACTTGTTGAATTAAGTTTTCCGGAGGGCAAATTTCTGACATTAAAATTTCGCAGTTCAAATCGCACCCCACCTCAATCGCACTGGTGGTAATTAACCGATAGGGTTTTCCCGCTTCATCATGCTCTTTTAACCCTTCGTAAACTTGTTGTCGGACGCGAGAATCCAACCGTCCGTGATAGAGAAATAAAGGCTCCCTCGCTTCGCCTTTTAATTGTTGATAAATTGCCGCAGCATCTTTCACGGTTTGCACTACAGCAATCAATCGACAATTCGGTTTAGCCTGAACTTCTGCCATGATAGCTTCCCGGAAGTAGGTTTGAAAAGCTTCCGGTTCTCGGGGATTTCGCTCAATACTAGCCAGCCATTCAAAACCTCTTTGGGGTTTCTCGAAATGAGCCAGTTTTTTTCTTTCCGCAGCATATTCCGACTCCCCCATGTAGTCAAAAACTTGCAAGTATCGGGCAAATTCTTCCAGGTATTCTGGGGGCATAGTTGCAGTCATTAACACCAGCGATCGCCCCCCTGTATATAACGACTGAACCAAACTGCGGAAATTGGTAAAGGCAACCTCATCGTAACTATGCGCCTCGTCAAAGCAAATCAAGGTTTTTTCTTGGTGAATTCGCAAGGGAAAAATAAACGACTTTTGCTTATCTCCAAACGCAAAATAGCGATAGAGAAATTTATCCAAGGTGGTTAAAATGACATCACCTTTATAAAGATGTCGGCGAGGATTGATGCGCCGGGGAACTTCTTGACCCCCTTTATACACCCAGCGGTGCATTTGCGTACCCGTATCCACCACCAGAGAAAATTCTCGGCGCGGATGCAGTTGCGAAAAGCGCTTGAGATATTGTTCCACTCGTTGTTTGTGGTCTTCGAGCAAACTGCGGGCGGGAAGGGGCAAAATCAAGCGATAATTGCTCGCCAAAGCGGGAAATAAAACCGCTTCTAGTTTGCCCACGCCTGTGGGTGCTTTGAGTAAAATAGCGGGATTTGGCTGACGAGCGATCGCCTCATACATTTTATCCTGCATCGGATTGGGTTCAAAACTCGCCAACTGTTGATAGCAAGTCCGACAATCCCAGTGATTCCCATCATCTACTGAGTCTGGATAAGGTTTGACCGTCACCTTGACGATCGGTTGTTTCGCCCGGTTTTCGGGGTAAGACTCCCACCACGATTTGGCAATGTTATCCAGGGTTTTGCCCAAATCCTTCTTGTCTTTTTGGCATTGTTCTAACTTCGCTTTATCCTCCGGGGTGAGTTCCATCGACCACGAGTGAAAGGTCAACTGGATTGAAGGGTGAAAAAACGGCCAAGGATCGAGAAAATATTGGGTTGTATCCTGAGAATCTGCGGCGATCGTGTAATCCATAAATGCCCGCGATTCTGCTTGTTCCTCATCGCCGATCGCCCGACAAGCTAACTCTGCCTCAATTTGGTCGCACATTTCCAAAATATAGAGTTCCCGCGCATAAGCGAGAGGGTCTTTAGCGAGCTTTTCGGCATATGGCTGCTGTTTTTTCAGTCGATAGGCATCCCGAGTGATATCTGCAATAGAAAAATCGTGATGCCCGATCGCCAGTGTCTGTGCCCATTCATCTTTGCTTTCGGCTAAAAACCGATGCCCTTTAAACGAATATATATAGTGTTTAAACTCACCTCGCGCGTCGGTTTGCACTTTAATCTCAAATTGTTGGGGTTTTCCCATATCGTGAATTTTAGCCGCTTCTAAAACCCGCTGGCGTGAAGAATCAAAAGGAAAATTTTCCGCCTTCCACCATTTCACGAGCTGCATCACATTTTTCACGTGATTCCCCAGGGGTTGAAAGCGGACTTCCCGGGGAATCGGGTTATGAGGTTCGGGGAAAAAAAGCCGACCAAAATCATAAATGCGCGAGCGCTTTTTCTTAGGCATAAACTTCTCCATTCAATAGATTCACCAGGGAAACCGGGATATAGATTTCGCCGTTGGTGTAGTATTCCAACGTTGGTTCTGCCGCTTCCGGGGTAAAATAAGCAGCAACAAAAGGCACGAAACCGGAAATAGGCGTTGGGTTTAAATCTACAAAACCTTCCTCATCTGAAGTGGTGAAAGCAGTGGGTTCCCAGTGATAGCGATAGAGGTTGTAAATATCGCAGCCTCCCATAAATTCACCCCCCTGCATCACCGCCTCCATACTTTGCATCAGCGCTTCGATAGGTACAATGGCGGAAGGATAGGCGGTAACGGTTTGCCTGGTTAAAGCGATCGCCTCCTCGGAAATTTCCGTTACCACCCCATAGCCCTCTTTACCCAATTTGCAGCCGTATCCTTTCAAATTTTGAAAGGCTGCTAACCCTTCCCGAGATTCCGCCACCACATATCCCACTAACTCCTCGGCGATGAAATATTCCCAGGTATGAAGCTGAAAATTTGCCTTATTTCCCTCCACATAAAGCCGAGAAAAAAAATCGTGATTGAACTCGCGCATCCCCTTGCGATAGGTGCGATGCACTCCACTCCACTTGTGGGAAACGGGATAGGCACCCACGGGAATATATCGCGGCGGTAGCGCGTAAATTGGCGGATTATTTTTGTTAATCCTGGTTTCGGGTAGTTCTAAATTGCCACTCAGAATTCCCAACCGTCGCAAAAACCCGGAAAAGGTTGTGGGTGGCACAAAAGGATAAGTGGCAATGTTGAGAATTGACCCAGGCAGAATGCGAAAGGTCATCGCTGCTGTGGGTTGAATTTTGAACTCTAGGCAATACATAAATTATGCCTGTAAAACCTCGTCAACAAAGCGGCTAGCATACTCTTGCAGTTGTTCCAAAGCTGCATCTCCAATCCAGCGCTGGAAATGAGTGGATTGAATGTGGTTTGTGTTTTTTTCTGGGGTTCTGGCTAACCGGATAAACTCATCGATCGCCGCTTCCGGATTGGTTTCGGAAGGAGAAACAATCGGGCGTTTTCCTTTAGGAACCAGGTAGCGATCTAACACTAATAGAGGCATTTGCTTATGTTCTGCGATCGCAAGTCCTTTCGGATTTCCCGAACCAATGCGCGGTAGAGAATCCAAAAACCCATAAGCCACCGCAGCAAATTCTGAATCCGTCACGCTCAAACAATGATTAGACACCGGATAAAGAATCCCCGGTTGATTGTATTCCCGTTTAAAAGGTGTCGGGGTTTCTTCTTTTTGATTCACTAACCTTGCCGGGTGCATCGCTCGTTGCTTTTCTTGGGGTAAAATATCTTGTACGGCAACGCCACCGCCATGCGTCACTCGACCAATTAACGTTTTCTTCCCCGCAATTAAACCGCCATAAACCCTGCAAATCGGACAACCTGGCTCGGCGCAAGTATCGGGAATTCCACAATTTTTTTTATCCCCGAGTAATTTCCCACTACTCACCGGTGCCCAAATCAAGCAACGCCGTTCCACACCGCGCCGTTTGGTGGGTGAAATGTAGCATTTTTCTAATGATTTACCGTCTTTACTCGACAGTTTCACTGTCTCCACTAAGTTGACATTAACCTGCACTTCATGCCCAAAATAAAGCTCTTGCGAGCCTTCGAGAATGGCATAAATGTCAAAATGAACGCGGGGCTTATTTTTATCGGTTTCAGGAAGTCCAGTAGCCATTATTTTTTCTCCGTTGTAGACTTAAGTTTGCGAACCAATTCGGGAAAACGAGTGTAGAGATATAACTTGAGTTGATAGGTTAACTCTTTCCACTCTTTCTCTTGCGTATAGCAATTTTCAGCAAAATGAGTGTAAGCTTTCATCACATCATCCGCACAGAGCATCAACCAAGTTTGCTGTTGAGACTCATCGGTTTGTTCTCGATTTGAAATTCCCAATTCTTCTAGTAACCTGCTGGTTTGCTCGTAGATAAAGTAATTGTCCGAATTTCGATACAATCGCGCTCGCACTCTGGTTTTATTTTCATCGCCTAATGTGGCATAATAGCAAAATGCTACCGCGTCATCAACCTGTTCGATTATTTTACCGACCTCTCGTTCGACATCTTCTGGCTTCATCGAGTTTCTGGCTGTTCTTTCCAGAGATTGAACGAAAGCGTAAGTTAATCCGGTTAGCGCCGCTACATCTTTATAAAGAGTAGCCCGTTTCAAAAGTTGGTTGTTAGCACTCATAGAAAATCCTTGCACATCTTGTTGAATTTTGTTGGCATAAGTTTCGCGAGTCTTTTCCATTTCCCGACGCTGTTCTAGACTCGCGAATTTTGCCAGTTTGTATTCTGCCATAACGGGTAAATCCCGTTCCACATATCGTACTGCATCCGCCAATTGCATGTTGATTTCTTTGTCAGAAACCACAATCGATTGACTGTATGCCTCCATCAAGCCTTTGATAAAAATTAAATGCCGGCTCGCTAACCGGATCGGTTGACTCCCTTGGGTAATCAAGGAAAATTCCAAATCCGTCAGTACCTCCCTCGGGAAAATAGAGGCAACTTTTGCCAGCGCATACTGAACCTGACCCAATTTTTGTGCCGCTACTTCACCTTTAGCAGTGCGATCGGATGCCAGAACTAAATACCGACCCGCACTCAAATGCAGTTGTTTGTTCGTCAGCATTCTCATATAATCTTTCAGCTTTTGCTGTCTGGCGGCGAAATCTTTGCGCTTTTCGGTTTCAGGTGTTTTAAGCTGCAAAATAATACTTTCATCCGTCACCTTTAAGGGAGAAGCAAACGCTAACACCGCACAGGATGCACAGATATGAGGTCTGCCTTCACTGGATGCAGATTGGCGACGCTGGGAGGGTCGCTCGAACATAAATCGCAGCACTTGCCAGCGAGCGGTTTTTGGATCGATTTCTACCCCACAGGAATAGCAAAATTCTTTACTATCATCTCCCGGCGATCGCACTGCGCGCATGGCTGGTTTTTCACTCAGCAATGGAGTGGGTAACGAATCCATTTCCTCTGGTTTTATCTCCAGTAACCGATACATTTCAACAACACACTGGGTAAAAATATCCCCCCGGGTCGAGTTAATTTGATCCGTGGCAGTTTTGCTAAACGCTTTGGCTAATTCCTCGATTTTTTTGAATTTACCATAATTTTGTTCTCTATCTAATCGAAAAAAATCAAACGGATTTCCCTGCGATCGCTGAAACAAACTGCTCTTTTCCCGCACCCACTCACGACTGAACGCAATCTTAGCCGTCAGTTTCTCTTGCTGCTTCAGCAACTTTCGCTGCTGTGCTTTGCTCAATCCAGCCTGTGCCAGTTGACTTTGCACTGCATCAAGTTCCTGAAAAGCGGCTTGCTGTCCTTCGAGAAGTTTACCAAATCCTTTCTGAAAATACTCGCAATATTTTTTAGCTTCTTTATTTTGCATTGCCTCCTTTTTATCTAACTCGTTTTGAGAGGATTTGCTATCTTCTCCTTTCCCTTCCCTGTCTTTAATCTGTTTCTTGAGTCCATCTATCTGTTTCTGTCGCTCTTTTTGCCGTTTTTCCACATCTCGAATCACGGCGCGATACCAAGCGGCTAAAACTGTGGCTTGCTCCTGCGTTAAAATCGGCAGCTCCAAGGTGCTAAAACCGCGACCCGACAAGGTGATGCTATTCAGCACTTGAATAAAGGTCTGCACCAATCCTGGCAACTGGTTCTGGGTGTCGCCATAGGCGGAAAACGCCACATCGGTTAGAAATATTTGCCAAAGTTTGGTGATATCTAAACCCTGAGTTTTCCCGGGAATGAAAACCCAAAAGTGAAAGTCGCTTTCAGCGAGAATCGCAATTTTATGATGCTTCTGCAAATATTCCATAAATCGGTCGCTCGCACTGTCGATTGCCAATCTCGCCTGCAATTCTCCCGGTAATGGCGATTTAAACAACATTTCCAGGGTGCCGATCGCTTGCTCTCGATAATAAACTATATTCTCTTTCAACCGGAGTGGGTTCCCTGTCCTAGTTTCGTCATTTCCTTGGGCAACCTTTAACTGTCGAACTAAGTGTAAATTCCCCAAAGACCGCGCGATCGCCACTGCGTCTGAATCGTTCGCCAAGCTTGCCAGTTCAGAAGGAGCCAGGGATATTACCTCAGCCGCTAAGGCACTGATGACAATCTGCAAAACATCAGATTCCGACCCAGGAAACACCCTTTTTTCTTCTTCCTCATGGTTATCAAATAGAGAGAGTTGCTGCCAAGTCATGCCTATGCCTCCTCCCGGCTATTCACTACTATAATTTTGCAACATGGTTTCAAGCTGAGTTTTTAACCTGGGCAACTCTTGTGGGACGATCGCCCAAATAATCTCTGTGTCGATTCGGAAATCTTCGTGAACTAACAAGTTTCTAAAATCGCTCATATCGAGCCAAGGAACTTCTGGATGTCGGATGCAGATTGCCTCAGACATAGCTGCCGAAGCTTCACCCACAATCTGTAAGTGATACACAATCCAGGTTTGAATCAGTTCGTTTTCCTCAAACACCTGTTTGCCTCGACGGGGATATTTGTCAATTTTGGCGATCGGCTTCGCCCCGCGCTACGGAACCAAAAACCCTCACATTGCAAGCCCCATGTTGAGCCGCAATCCACAAGTTTTCTTCCCGCTTCTCCCGTAACCAGTCATCAAAACTCATCATCGATCTACTCAATTTTTTACGTCTGAGTTTATTGAATAAAAACCCAACGGCAAATCTCTGCTGATTCTTTAAGCTATCTTAGGCGGTGAGAGTGCCATAAAATTGCCCTCCCACCTTACATATCCGTCTCTAACGGTTATTGACGTCTCGATTCCCAATCAGCGAAAGATACAATCTCACCGTCATCGAAGATCGGTTCGTGCTTCCTTTGTGCAATTAAGCGCTCACGCCGTTTTATCTCCTGTTGCATTTTATAAATCTGTTCTTCGTCATTTGAGTTTTGGCGATAGATCTCTTCTCCTGAGTAACTCATTTTAAAGTCCTCCAATAGGTGTACAACCGGACAAGCTGTGCTAACCTATGAGGAGCGACTCTACATAGGCGAACTGGGCGTTTGTCCGGTTCGTCTACTAGACTAGCATATTTTTTTATTGTTAAGAGACTTATATGCATTACGTCAGTGACAAATGGCTTCTTTATGATGTATGATGAAAGAGCCTTGACCTCGAAATCCCTTTCAGGGCTTGAAATAAGAGGCTAATAAGGCAATACGACCTTTCTATAATCCCTTTCAGGGATCCCCAGCCAGAGCATCGCTCTGGCTTTTTTAGTCTTTGGGGCCAAGCCGGGACTGTGAATGCCCCTGGATGAGCCAATGCCCAGGTTGGGAGCTGGATCATCTCAATTCGGCTCCTAAATTCAGTACAATTATCATCATGCCACAGAAGTGGAAAAAATGCAATTACATTTAGGGCATGTCGAGAAAAAAGGACACGATTACACTGTCAATTCCCCCTGGCACGAAGGAGCGGCTGGAAGAAATCGCCGCCCGACTGAAGGTTCTATGGGGCGATCGCGGCAGTATCTCCGGCTTGCTAGCAGCGATCGCCGAGGGAAAATTTCAAGTCGGACAACCCATCACTCTGACCAGCGCTCAGGTTAAGGCACTCCAGCAAGCCATTCGTCTGCTGATCGATACCGGGAAGCCCGAGCAAGCCCAAATCGTCACCCGCTTGCTGCTAGAGCGGGGCAACCTAGAAGCGCCCTTGCGTCAAGCACTACAGCAACTCATCACTCAGCCCAGCGAGCCGTGGCGTCAGCAGGTGGAGGAATATATCGAGAACCAGCAACCTTTTCGCCTGTTCTACCGCAACGCGCAAGACGCGGAGTTGGAGTACACCGTCCGTTGTGCCAAAATCTCCTTTCACGAAAAGCGCTTTTATGTGGAAATCTGGTGCGACGAGACGGAAGACATGAAAAACACTGACTTTCCCGAACTCATCCACAATCGCTGTCTGCGCTTGGATCGGATTAAAAACATCGAACCTATCTCTGCAAAATGGCGCGATCGCTTAGACTTCCTCCAAGTGTACTTACACTTTTATCGCGGCATGGTCAAAGCCTACGAACCCAAGGACAACGACATCAGCAATGAAGTCATCGGCGAGGTGCGGCAAGTGGTGCGGCGCGTGTCCAATCCCTTCTGGCTGATTCGAGAAATCCTACCCTATGGAAAAAATTGCCAGGTGGTAGCTCCCCAAGCAATCCGCGATCGCGTCAAACAAGAAATTCATGCCATCTACCAAAACTACCAAAACCTCCACACCCCACCCCAACCCTAGAGCAGTACAATACAACATCGACTGAAACGCAAAGGAAAAACCCGCCTTGAACAAACTACTGCGCCTCTCCAGAATCATCGATCGCATCAACCAATGGATCGGACGCTTCATCGGGTGGCTCGTCCTGCTCATGGTCCTCGTCGGCGTCTGGAACGTCATCGGGCGTTACGTCGGGCGTGCTGTCGGTCAAAACCTGACCTCCAACGCCCTCATCGAAATCCAGTGGTACATCTTCGACCTAGTGTTCCTCCTGGGGGCCGCCTACGCCCTCAAGCATGACGAGCACGTGCGCGTCGATGTCTTGTACGCCAACTGGCCCGCCCAAAGAAAAGCCCTCATCGACTTCATCGGCACCCTCTTATTCCTCATTCCCTTCTGTATCCTCGTCATTTTCTTCTCCTGGAATACCATTGCGGCATCGTGGGCCATCCAAGAAAT
Source organism: Phormidium sp. CCY1219 (assembly GCF_055795085.1). Classification (NCBI taxonomy): domain Bacteria; kingdom Bacillati; phylum Cyanobacteriota; class Cyanophyceae; order Oscillatoriales; family Oscillatoriaceae; genus Phormidium; species Phormidium sp. CCY1219. The sequence continues at coordinate 19,814 of NZ_JAYFEQ010000465.1, forward strand.
GTCCCCGGATCCGGGCGGTTTACCCCGCTACCCCATCAAAACCACCATTCTCATCAGCTTTGCCCTGCTGATACTCCAAGGCATTTCCGAAGCCATCAAAAAATTCGCCATTTTCCAAGGTTTGCTGCAACCCGAGGAGGAACCACATGAATCTGAGCTATGAATACGAGTGGCTAGGCCCGCTGATGTTTGCCGGTGCCTTAGTCTTCCTCTCCTTTGGCTACCCCGTCGCTTTCTCCCTCGGGGGGGTCGCAATGCTGTTTGGGTTAATCGGCTATGCCTTCGGCGTCTTCGACCCCGTATTGCTCAATGCTATGCCGTTGCGAATCTTCGGCATCATGGAAAACTACACCCTCCTAGCCATCCCCTACTTTATCTTTATGGGAGCCATGCTGGAAAAATCCGGCATCGCAGAAAATCTCCTGGAAACGATGGGCATCCTCTTCGGACGGTTGCGCGGCGGTTTAGCCCTCGCCGTCGTCGTCGTGGGGGCACTCCTCGCCGCTACTACTGGCGTCGTCGCCGCTACGGTAGTGGCAATGGGCCTGATTTCCCTGCCCATTATGTTGCGCTATGGGTATAACAAACAACTGGCAACTGGCGTCATCGCCGCATCGGGCACTCTCGGCCAAATTATCCCCCCTTCGGTGGTGCTGGTGGTTCTCGGAGACCAACTGGGTATCAATGTGGGGGAATTGTTTATCGGGTCGTTGTTGCCCGGATTGTTGATGTCCGGCGCTTTTGCCCTCCACGTGCTGATTGCGGCGTTTCTGCGCCCGGATATCGCCCCGCCATTACCCGCTGAAGTGCGCCAGATGACACCGAAAGCGTTGGGATTGCGGGTGCTGAAGGTCATGGTGCCCCCGATCGCCTTGATTTTACTCGTCCTCGGTAGCATCTTTTTTGGCATCGCAACCCCTACGGAAGCCGGTGCGGTGGGCGCTGTAGGCGCGATCGCTCTGGCGGGGGCAAACCGCGAACTCAACTGGACCTCTCTGAGCCGCGTCTGCGATGTCACCCTGCGAACCACCAGTATGGTGATGTTCATTCTCTTGGGTTCCACTGCCTTTAGTTTGGTGTTTCGCGGTTTGGATGGTGATGCCTTTATGTTCGACCTCCTCGCCAATCTCCCGGGGGGTCAACTGGGTTTTCTGCTCGTCAGTATGCTCACTGTGTTCGTCCTCGGCTTTTTTATCGACTTTTTCGAGATTGCTTTTATCGTTATCCCGTTGTTTGTCCCGGTGGCGCAGCAGTTGCAAATCGATTTGGTGTGGTTTGGCGTTATCTTGGGCGCAAACCTGCAAACCTCTTTTCTCACCCCGCCGTTTGGCTTTGCTCTGTTCTACCTGCGCGGCGTCGCCCCTCCCGAAGTAACCACGGGCGATATTTATCGCGGCGCAATTCCGTTTGTGTTGATTCAATTATTCATTCTGGTGGCGATTATTGCCTTTCCCGGAATTGTCAGTTTCTTGCCCTCTCTGGGACTTTAGAAGAAGCGGGGGATTGAAATCGCGCCTGGGCTTTTCTTGCCTTTGCATGACCAGGACTTCTCCTGTTTACAGCCAACTCCGAACATGATATCATCCCTGCCTCGACGCCTTTTTTACTCCTCTCCCGCCGCTTTCGGTTCTCGGGATGCGATCGCGATCGCTTTCTCGCTCACAGAATATCACCGTCTCCCTGTGCTCGCGATCGCACTGCTTTTTTCCTCCCTGAAAGACAGTATAAATAAAGAACCATTCCCCCACTCTCTTTCACAGGAATCCAACCATGAACGCAATTACTCTCGAAAAAACCACCAGCCGTCCGAGCGAGGTTCAATCCCGCCCCAATTCTGCCTCGTCGTGCATCGTAAACGATAGAGCGCAAAAAGGCAAGTTAGTAGCCAAATGGCTGCAGGATGAAAATTCCCACCTGTATTGTCGATGGGTGGTTGAATAAGTGGCGAGTCAACTCCACCTCTGCTGTCAGTGTCCTGCATGACTCGTTCCCAGCTTATCCTGGATCGGTGTCCTGCATGACTCGTTCCCAGCTTATCCTGGAAACGAGTCATAACTTAGTCCGCATCGGCGGATCCGCGAAAAGCTCGGGCGCGATTTCAATCCAGTGCTTTTTATCGGCTATTTAGTATATAGAAAGGCATTATCCCACAGGTAATCGATCGCGCTTTTCGCTTCATCCAGGGACAACACCTGACAAGCACCGCGATCGTCGAAACTCAGCAGGGGCACCTCTTCCCCGTCGGCGCTGATTTTGCCGCGAATTGCTTGCAAATTCTCCACCGGACCATTGATATCAAAGTCTATTTTTTTCTCGAAGGTCTCATCCATCCATGTCTCGATGCGATCGTCTAATTCTGACGGGGTTAAAGTCTCCCCACTGGTCAGCAGGTGATAGTACACCAAAATAATTTCCTTGCATTCTTCTTCTTCCGCCGCATCCACAAGCGCCTGAAAAACATTGGCATTACTGGCCAAATTTCTAAAAAACAACGTTTCGGTGACGTTTTTTTGAAATTTTATCTCTTTGTTTTTATAACTGGTGTACTGTTTGAAGGCAAACCCGCCCAAGGTAATCACCAAGGACAGCATCGCTACCAGTACGGGCATCACATTCCGCACTTGTTCTTCTTCTACTTCCAATTCTGACAACCCGGAGACTCCCCCGAGAACCACTAAAATCGCTCCTACAATCAGTAGCAATTGCGGCAAAATCCGCCCTAGCAGGGGAACCGCCGCCCCAATGGCGGGAATGCCAAACAACAGTCTGTCTTTCCAGGTCATGCTGGTTTTTACGTTGGGAAACAGAAACTCTAAATCGAATTTGGGAATATTTTTATAGTAATAAGCGTACATTTTCCCGGGGGTGAAATTCAGTTTTTCCAGTTTCGCTCCTTTGGATTTAAAGTAGTCGGCATTTTTGAATTTGAGCAATAACACCATCCGCTCGAAAACATCAATGGTTTGTTGCACGTTTCTGAACCATTTTTTGACGGAAATGATTTTATATATATCCCCGCGACAGTAGCAAACCATTTGGTCGAATTCGTCAAAATCAACGTGAGTTTTGAGTTCGATTAAGGATTTTTCCTCAAATGCCCGTTCTAAGTTCGCTTGGGATAAGGGTTTGTAATTGGCGCGTTCCAGAATCCGGTGAAAGGCCCTCACGACCTTGCTTTCCATTGCAGCAAGCTGGGGGGGACTCGGTTCGATTCTAAAGTCGGTATCGGCATCGGGGTTAAAGGGGGCATAGTTATCTTTCAGGGTTTCTAGGGACGCATGAAACTCAAAATGATAGTAGGCGCAGAGGATGGCGCAGAATTCTCGGAACTTGGGCACCTCTGCATGGGCCAGTTTGCCATCTTCAACGCACAGTTCGATCAGATCCGATCGCCGATAGGGAATAAATGCTTCGCGGTCTTCGTAAACTGCCATAATCCGGGGTTCTCTGGAGCTTTTTTGCTTGGAGTCGCTTGACAAGGTAGATAATTCTATCAGTTTACTGCGATTCTTTCAATCCGGCGCAGGCGTTTCGGGATTCTGGGACTTGCCGGGGGTGATTTTCTGCGATCGCCTCCACCCCTCCACCCCTCCTCGGCTCAATTGCCACAAAAAAAACACCCCACACTGGGGTGTCTGTTGCGAGAAAAAGCGTCGAGTCTCGCCTAAGTTTCTGTCGAGTTAGCTAAAGGAAACCCGACTCCGGTCATAAGAGGTGCGAAAACTGGGATGCACTTTTCCTTGAATGCGATTCCAATAGTCGGAAATATTCTCGTTCAGACCCACCTCTGCTGCTAAGCGGCTCAGCATCGATTGTTGCCGCTTTTTAATCGACCGACAGTGACCCATCATCAAGGAACGAGCTTTATCCTCTGAGGTGAACGCTGCAACAACCGCCGGGATTGGGGTTGCCGGAACTGCTGCGCGATCGGATGCGGGCGCGCTTGCGGGTTGGCTACCAGTTGTATAGGCAACACCGCGATACTTCAGTTCCAGGGTGGGCTGCTGTACCGGGTTTTTCTTCTGGTTGCAAAACCGCCAATCCAGACCCCGATACTTGCCGCCCAGTTCACCCTCGGTCATCTCTATTGTGGGAGGGGTATATTCGTAGGTAACTCCACGATATGTCAGTTCCATGCGCTTCGACTCCTAAAACATCGTTGGTTTGAGTGAGGCGCGTTCCTTCGGGATAACTCCCTACTTCCGTCTCTGCCGGAGAACTAACGATGTTGTAGTCTAAGAAGCCGGTAGAGATGAACGATTTCTGTTTCTGTATTCATTTTTACTGTTTTTTTCGGAAATGTCAACGGTGCGATCGCCTTTTAACAAAAATTTTATAATTGGCCGCGTCTGGCAGTTATTGCTGATTGTTTATTGGCTATTGTTAACCTGGGTTTCTCTTCACCCATCCCCTACACTCCGGATCCAGGGGGAAAATTTCCGGGAAAAGGTTGACAAATAGCAAAAAATGTGGTAAGAAAAAGCGCGTGACGTGGGTAATCCGGGAGTCACGCGCGATCGGCAACGAACAGCCGCTTAGTGAGCCGAACCGTTACCGTGATAGTTGTCCGAATCGTAGAATCCGTTTTTCGTGCCGAAGAACAGACAACACACGACAAACAGAATGCTTAACACGGGCAGAACTGCTTTAATATCCATAAACTCCCTCGCCAAACGCTTATGAGTGTAATTCCAGCCGATATTGTAGAACCTGGATGGCTGGCGCGTCCATCCACAGAAGTAGCACCGGATTTAATTGGATGCAGCTTAGTCCGGAAACTACCCTCAGGACAAACCTTGCGCGCGACGATTGTGGAAACCGAAGCCTATGGGCCAGGGGATCCGGCAAACCACGGGTTTCGCAGACGCACGCCGCGCAACGAGGCCATGTTTGAGGAACCGGGTACGATTTACGTTTACTTGATTTACGGAATGCACCACTGTTTGAACATTTCCACCGACAAAGCGGAAGTTCCGAGTGCGGTGCTGATTCGCGCCTTGCAACTGGAAGCGGTACCCCCGGGAATCGAGTCGCAACAGAAACTCCATCGGATAGCCGCAGGTCCGGGCAAACTGTGTCGGGCGTTTGGCATCGATTTAAGTTTGAATCGGGAGCAACTGGATCCGGGAGGGGCGCTGTGGATTGAACATCGCCACCGAGAATTTCAGCAGCAGTTACAAGCTAAAAGCGAGGGGTTAGTTCAAACCACCCGGATCGGGATTTCCGTGGGGACGGAGTTGCCCTGGCGGTGGTACCTGGCGTCTTCGCGCGCGGTATCAAAACCTTAAAATTTTTGTCAAGACCTGGGGGATGAGAATTCCTCCCCGGAAATCTTTAAAAAAACTTAAATTAAAATTTCTTCCCCTCGTTCGGTAAAGCGAACCCGGTTAATCTGCCATTCGGGATTGCTGGTTAAGGTTTTTTCCAGACTGCCGAACAGGGAAAACTTCTCGCAACTCGAAAGGGAGACGAACTGGCGCTCGGACTCGGGATCCAGGCGCAGGTCTACCGTGGCAACGCCGGTATTTTCATTCAGTTGGACGCGATAGCCGGCTAAATCAAACGCCACGGTGGTGCGTTCTTCTAAGACCTCGCCCACGGCGGCTTCGATTTGGCGATCGCTGGGCACCTCCACCGTTTGGGGAATTAGCTCTTGGCACTGAGCGTCTGCGGTGTAAATCGTCACCTGAACTGTATTGGCAGAGTGCGATTGCTCTGGAATGGGCGAGGCCGTGGGAGGCACAGGCTCAGTGGGCGTCTCGATACGGTCTTCCGTGGATGGCGTGCCACAGCTACTCAGACCGACGACAATGATGCCAACGATGAGCTTCGCTATATATTTTTTGAGGACGTAATTGGATGGGATAAATTGCATGGCTACTACTTGGACTCGTCGCCACATTATTTCTCTGGCTGATTTTGTTTCTACAGAATACGACATCGTGCTGCAAACTGCGGCTAGTTTTCGCGAAGTTCTCTCCCGGCGAATGAAAAAAGTGCCCACGTTGCAGGGGCAGGTGGTGGCGAATTTATTTTTTGAACCTTCTACCCGAACCCGCAGCAGCTTTGAACTTGCCGCGAAGCGCCTGTCAGCAGATACCCTGAATTTTTCCCCGGGCAGCTCTTCCCTGACGAAGGGAGAAACGATTTTGGATACGGCGAAGACCTATTTGGCAATGGGAACCGATTTGATGGTGATTCGCCACCGGGAAGCAGGGGTGCCTCAGGCGATCGCCACCGAAATGGAACGTCTTGGCGCACCCGTCAGGGTTCTCAATGCCGGTGACGGTCAACACGAGCATCCGTCGCAAGCGTTGCTCGATTTGTTTACGATCTGTTCTCTGCTCGACCCGCAACGTCCGCGCCTGGAGTTGTTAAATGGGAAAAAGATTGCCATTGTTGGGGATATTCTGCACTCGCGAGTGGCGCGATCGAATCTCTGGAGCTTCACCGCCGCTACCGGGGCGGAACTTCATCTGGCCGGTCCTCCCACTCTGCTGCCTCAGTTTTTTGCCGATGCGGGGGTCGGGAGAGCCGGCAAGCTGTTTTTGCATTGGACTGTGGAACCGGCTCTGGAAAATGCGGATTTTGTGATGACGTTGCGATTGCAAAAAGAGCGGATGACGGCGCATTTACTGCCGAGTTGGCGCGAGTATCATCAGCGCTATGGAATTACCCGCGATCGCCTGCAATTGTGTCAGCCCCATGTGAAGGTTTTACACCCCGGTCCGGTGAACCGAGGGGTGGAAATTAGCTCTGAATTGATGGACAACCCGCAATTTAGCTTGATTTCCCAGCAAGTCACCAGCGGTGTCGCGGTTCGCATGGCGCTGCTTTATCTCATGGGTGGCGGGAAGGTTTAATCCCCCTAGGGTGGGCTGTGCTGCCCACCCTCCGGGCTAAACGCAAAAAGCTTCCCGTCACAGTTCCATAACCCCACTGCCGCTCGTTGTGGGAATTGAGGTTGACAAGAAAAAAGTGCATCGGGTATAATGAGGCCGTGGCCGCAGGCAGGGCGCAAAAGCATTGCACAAATTGC